>JAYUFH010000219.1:0-13165 GCA_043738765.1 Pseudomonadota bacterium
CTAACCGAGCAAGGGGCTGGCAACGGCCCCTTTCCCTATGGATATCGATGTGGTGTGCAATGTGTCGGACGCGGTGATCGCAGCGAACACGCGCGCCAACAGTTTGCGCAAACAGCACGAACAGTGGATCAAGCTGGAAGATCCGCACCAGGGCACGGCCGTGCTGATCGGCAGCGGCCCCAGCGTCAAGGATGAAGTGGCCAAGCTGTTATGGTGGCGCGATCAGGGCGCGACCCTCTATGCCTTGAACAATGCCGCCAATTGGCTGGCAACTCATGAGATCACGCCCGATTACCAAGTGATCATGGATGCGCGTCCACAGACCGCCGAATTAATTGGGCCGGCCAAGACACATCTCTTTGCGTCCCAAGTCGATCCGAGTTTGTTCGATCTAAAACCGACCGCGCGCTTGTTCCATCCGGCTTATCCGGAGCTTGACACTTATCTGCCGCCTTACAATAAAAGCTATTGCCTGATCGGAGGCGGCACCACGGTGGGCCTGAGTGCCCTGTGCCTGGCCTTCGCCATGGGCTATCGCAAGCTGCAATTGTTTGGCTATGACTCCTGTCACCAAGCAACCACCTCGCATGTATTGCCGCAAGCCCTCAATGACGGCGAATTATGGGGCACCTTGCAGTGGCGGGGCACGACCTATCGCGGCTCGTTGACCATGCTCCGGCAGGCGGAGTTGTTCCAGCCGATTGCCAATAACCTGATCGATCGAGGCTGTACGATCACGGTGAATGGATCGGGCCTCATTCCCGATATCGCCAACCAAGGCGCGCAAACCTATATGACGGAAAAAGAGAAATACCGTCGGATGTGGGAGTTCGAGCAATATCGGGAACATGCGCCAGGAGAACGGGTAATTGATCGTTTCCTCGCAGTCATTGCCCCTTATGCGCAAGATGCTTCCTTGATTGATTTTGGCTGTGGCACCGGCCGCGCCGCGCTGGAATTATCGACCAGGGGGTTTTCGGTGCTGTTGACGGATTTCGTGACGAATAGTCGCGATCAGTCAGCGCAACGGCTGCCCTTTGAGTTAATCGATTTGTATGAGCCGATTAAGCTCAAGGCGCGCTACGGCTATTGCACCGATGTGATGGAGCATTTAGAGACCAGCAAAGTGGATGCGGTCATCGCGCACATCATGGACTGCGTGCCGCAATGCTTTTTTCAGATCGCGCATACCGAGGATGGGATGGGGGTATTGATCGATCAAATTCTGCACCTGACCGTCAAGCCTTTCGCTTGGTGGCTGGATAAATTTTGCGCGCTGGGTTATGCGTTGCGGCATGCGCATACCGACGGCGGGACTTCTACTTTTTTGGTGACGCACTCAACTACTTGAGGTGAGCTATGGCTTTGGATTCTGATATCAATAATGCGGATTCGGCACTGAAGGTGAAGTTCTATCAGGACGCGATCAAGAATGATTATCGCAGCGGGATCGAAGGACGGCCTTATTTCGACGATGTGATCATGATCGAAATCTCGATCCCCGGCCGCCTGGATTCCATCGTGGTCCGGCCGGCCTATGAAGAAGATAAACGCCGCTTCCCCTTCGCTTGGGCGACTTATAACAATCAACAAAATGAGGCCGTGAAAGAAGGGACGCCTATTGAGGAATTGCCGGGCATGACACGGGCGATTGTCGAGAACTTGAAAGCCCTGCGTTTTTATACGCTAGAGCAAGGCGCCAATGCGTCCGATCAAGCCCTGCAAAGTCTCCAGATGAAAATCGGCATGGGGCCGGAAGTGTTCCGCGATCGCTGCCGGCGTTATCTGGCCCATGCCACCACCGTGTCGGCGCAGACTAAGCTAGAACAGGAACTCGCCGCGCGTGACGATCAAATTGCTGCCATGCAGGGTCAGATCAAAGCTATGCAGGAAATGGTGGCCTCCCAGCAGGAAGTGCTCATGGCCAAGGCTGAAATGCAAGCGGCCCAAGCCAGCCTTGATCTCCCCGATAAAGCGCGCGATAAAGCCGCATGAAAAAATTCGGCGATGTACGGGCGACGCCCGGCGTACCTATCGTCGCCGACTTCAATAGTTCGACCGGCACCCCGCTCGTCATCAATGTCGCGACGGGACAAGCCTATTACCTGCTGAATGGCGTCGTTACCCCCTTGGCGGGCGGCGGTGGCGGTCCGGGGGCGGCGGGCGCCACGGGGCCTGCTGTCTATCTCGAAGCCGAAGCGGGCGAGGATGGCCTGAACAGTATCCCCGGGCCACCCGGTCCAGTCGGCCCCACGGGTTCCATAGGGGCACCGGGACCGGCCCTCTATCTGGAAGCCGAGCAGGGCGAAGAAGGCCCGGTGGGCTTTCCTGGCGCGGCCGGCGCGGCCGGTGCCACGGGTTCAACGGGCGCGCAAGGGCCATTAGGACCGGCCATTTATTTGGAGGCGGAGCAGGGCGAGGAGGGCTTGATGGGCTTTCCGGGTCTGCAGGGGAGCCAGGGCTTGCAGGGTGTCCAAGGCCTTCAGGGTTTGATCGGGCCGGTCGTCTGGAGCGAGCCGGAACTCGGTGAAGACGTGGTCACCGCACCCTTTATCTTCCAATTCGTGCCGGATACGGTCATGACCTGGTTGGCGCTGTAATGCCGTTTCAGAATATCACGCCGGTGCAACTGGGCCAGGCGGCGATCGGGATCGGCGTGACCACCCTGTATACCGTGCCCGCCAATATGCGGACCTTCCTGAAAGATTTGGATATCACGAATACGCTGGGCGTGGCGAATACGGTCCGCGTGTTCCTGGTTCCGAATGCCGGCACTGCCGGTCCCGCGAATGCCTTGTTCTACGACGCCCTGGTGCCTGCCAATTCGACCTTGCAATGGTCAGGCTCCCAGATTTTGCCCGTCGGGGCGACTCTGCAGGTGCAAGCGGGCGCTAGCGGGTTGACGATTACCGCCAGCGGCGGGGAGGCGACATGATTGTGATCTATCCGCCGCCGGTGGCGACCAATGCCGCGCTCGAGAGCGGTAATCTATTAGTCAATGGTCAGCGCTTGGACCGCTTGATTGATCTACAAACCCAACAGCTCGGCATGTTGCAAGTGATCGCCTGGCAACTGGCGGTGATCAGTGGCCAAGCCGTCGAGCCCTCGTCCTTCTTTAACGAACAGACTTTGCAATAGGAATTCCCCATGGCATTACCGGTTACTGGACAAGTCGGCCCCGCCGCCCTGGCCGATGGCGTGACGACCCAGCCCTTGCGGCAGGGCCGCGGCGGCGACGTCATCGTGTCGACCCTGCATGGCCGTTTCTATGAAGCGAATTATCGGGGGGCGATTTTCGGTAACGGCACCCTGGCCTTGACCGCGTTGAGCGCCAACACGATTACCTTGAGCGCGACCACCACGCCGATCTTAGGCGTCTGGAATCCGCCCTCGTCCACGGTCAACGTGTCGATCATCAAGGCCGTGCTGGCCTCGGGCATTAATGCGGCGGCCGCCACCGGACCGGGCGCCTTCGTGTGGGCGACCGCGACCGGGGTGGCGGGCTTGACGCTCGGCACTGCACCCTTCAATCACAAAACCTTGACGGCTGCTGGCTCGCAAGCCAAGGGCCTGTCGTTCGTGGCCCTGACCGGGCTGAACGCCACCAATAATCTAGTGGTGCAGGAAGACGCGGGCTTCCCGAGCCCGACCGTCATCACCACTGCCGCCGTGCCGACCAGCGTACAGACGCCGAGCGTGGTCACGGTGAACGAAGTCGAAGGGGCCTATCTGGTGCCCCCCGGCGGCTTGTTCGTGTTATTGAATACCGTCTCGACCACTACCGTCAATGTGGCCGGACGCTTAATTTGGGAGGAAATCGCGTTATAAGCGCGGAGCAATCCTATGGCACAAAATAAATCCTTTCGTTTCGGGCCGGTGGCGCTGACCAATACCCTCACCACCAATATCCTGAATCCCAATGTCACCTCGGTAGCGGGTCCCGTCGGCTTCACCATGACCCAGCCCTATATCTTGCTGACCCATCTTCGGATCGTGAACAAAACGGCCGGGGCGGTCACCTGTTCCTTCTGGCTGGGCGCGACTGGGGCTAACGCGGCGGGCACCGAAGTCATCGCGCAGGGCACTGCGGTCGCGGCCAATAGCTTTCTGGACTGGTATGGCCGTTTGCGCCTGGATGCGGCGGACTTTCTGGTGGGCGGCGCGGGGGCAGCGACGAGTCTCAGCCTGGAGGGCGAAGGCGAAATAGGCGTCAGCGGCTAATGTCGATGACCTTGCTAGGGCTCATTCAGGCGGCGACTGCCGAGATGGGGGTGCCCGTCCCGGCCGCCATTGCCGGGAATTCCGCTCAGGATGTGTTGCAACTGACCGGGTTAATCAACAAATTGGGGCGTTATCTCACTACCAATTATCAATGGCAGGGCCTCGATACCGAATATCGGTTCACTACGCAGTTCCTCGCCACCACCGGTAATACGGCAGCGGCGAATGCCGTCATCACGGCCATTCCGTCCACCGCGATCTTGAATACTACTTTTATGCTGACCGGTCCCGGGGTGCCGCAGGATTGCACGATTCAGAGCGTGGACAGCGCGACGCAGGTGACGATGAATCAGCCGTTGACGGCGACGGCGACGGGCGCGGCGCTCACTTTCTGCAAGACCAAATATGCGATGCCGACGGATTATCAGCGGCCGATTAACAATACGCAGTGGGACAAGACGCGGCATTGGGTCATGTTGGGGCCGGCCAGTCCGCAGTTATGGCAATGGTTGAAATCCGGCTATATCGCGACCGGGCCGCGCATTCATTACCGCATTCTGGGCAACTTCTTTCAGATCTGGCCCTTGCTGACTACCGCCGAATATTTGGGCTTTGAATATATTTCTAATAACTGGGCCGCCGCGGCGACGGGCCTGGGTCAAAGTACCCTGCTGATGGATAGCGATACCTGTCAGTTCCAAGACGAATTGATGATTTGCGGCTTGAAAAAGCTCTATTGGGAAGCCAAGGGTTTCGATTCCAGCAGCTATAACCGCGATTATGAAACGGTGCTGAATTCTATTCTGGCGACCGAGAAAGGCGCGCGCGTGTTGAGCCTCTCGGGACGCCCTAGCAATATTCTGATCAATCAGACCAACGTGCCGGATTCAAATTATGGAACTTAAAGATGAGCCCAGCGCCGTCTATTTTTAATTCTGGAAATCGCGCTAGGTCTAACGCCATATTCGGCTGCAATTATTCTTTGCAAGCGTTGATATAGCCTAATGGCCTATGCCGCTAAGTTATTTTCCAAGCGCGCGGTAGCGCATACCGCCGCGGTCGGTTCCCCGGTGGGGGGGTGGAATGCGCGGGATGCGTTATCCAACATGCCCGCGACCGATGCCATCACGATGCAGAATTGGTTCCCTGCGACGAGCGATGTGTTCCTACGGCTGGGGAGCTATACCTGCTCGTGGAACATGCCGGGCGCGATCGAGACCTTGATGGACTATGTTTCGCCGACGGCCGAGAAGCTGTTCGCGGTAGTCGCCAACGGGGGGGCGAGTGCGATCTACGACGTGACTGCCGGTGCGGATAACGCTTTGCTCACGGTCCCCGCGAGCGGCGGTCCTTTCGCCACCGTAACCAGTGTGGTCAATTTGACCAATGCCCGCTTGCAATACGTCAATATGCAGACGATTGGCAGTGGCGGCTTTCTGTTGGCGGTGAATGGGGCCAACAAGCTGGTTGGTTATGACGGCACGGTATTTTATCGCGATGGCGATCTGTCGCATGACATTACGGGCGTCGATACGGCGACCATCGTGCAGATCAATGTGCATAAGTTCCGGGTGTGGATGATTCAAGTCAATTCCCTCGACGCCTGGTATCTCTCCACTAGCTCGATCAGCGGGCCTGCGACCAGATTCCCCTTAGCCGGGGTCGCCCGTTCTGGCGGCTATCTAGTCGCGATGGCGACTTGGACCATCGATGCGGGCTATGGGGTGGACGATCACGCCTGTTTCATTACCAGCAAGGGCGAAGTGATTGTCTATAACGGGACTGATCCGGCCAGCGCCACCACCTGGCAGTTGGTCGGTGTGTGGCAGATTGGCGCCCCCATCGGGCGCCGCTGTTTCGTTAAATGGGCAGGCGATTTACTGATCATCACGCAAGATGGCCTCTATCCCATGTCGGGGGCCTTGCAAAGTTCGCGGACCAATCCCCGGGTAGCCTTGACGGAGAAGATCCAGTGGGCGATTAGCGCCGCCATCTCAGGACTCAGCAACAACTTCGGCTGGCAAATCATCCCCTACCCCAAGGAGAACATGCTGCTCCTGAATGTGCCCGTCGCGGCGGGCAGTTACCAAGAACAATATGTGATGAATACCATCACGAAATCCTGGTGCGATTTCCAAGGCTGGAATGCCAATTGTTGGGAGCTCTATAAGGACAATCTATTCTTCGGGGGGCAAATTGGCTTAGGCGGGGCACCGGGTACGGTCAAGGGCGTGGTCGCCCTGGCCTGGACGGGGCATGGCGAATCGGTGCTCACCGATCCGTCGGTTAATTCCGATGTGGGCAATCGACAAACCAATGACATTATCGGCAATCTGCAACAAGCCTTCAGCTATTACAAAGGTCCGACTCAACTTAAGCGGTTTACCTTAATGCGCCCTTTGTGGAGCGCCACGATCTCGCCGGTGCCGCTCCTGGCGGCCTTGAATGTGGACTTTGATACCACGCGTCCCATCACCAACGTGACCGGCCCCGTCAGCGCCTCCACGTCGGCCTGGGAAACATCGTCGTGGGAAACCACGCCATGGGCCGGCGGCGCGGTGATCGTGCCCTCCTGGCAGGGCGCCACCGGCTTGGGCTACTGCGCCTCGCCCCATTATGTGGTCTCGACCCAAGGCTGTGATTTGCATCTGATGGCGACCGACGTGGTTTACGAGAGCGGGGGCATCGTTTGAACTGGGAAACCCTGCTTGCTCGAAGGGGAGCCTGGGCTATCGCTTATCCAGAGGGGCAACCGGTCATCGAATGGGTGCAGGCGCGACTCGCGGTGCCTGACTTTGGGCCGGCGGTGGGCTTGGGACTTATGCGCCACCGCAAGCTGGTGGCCGGCGTCCTCTACAATGGCTATACCCAAGGCAATATTTGTATGCACGTCGCCAGCGACGGGTCGCGATACTGGATGAATCGACAGTTCCTCTGGCGGTGCTTTGACTATCCCTTCAACCAATTGGGCTGTCGTCGCGTCACGGGCTTTGTGGATGCGGAGAATGCGGAAGCCCGCCGCTTTAATGTCCATTTGGGCTTTGCGCTTGAAACCCGGTTAGAGAAGGCCGGCGCCAATGGTGATATTCTGATTTATAGAATGTGGCGCGAAGATTGCAAGTTCCTTAAGCCACGGAGTCTGCACTGATGGGCAAACCAAGCACCGCGGCCGCGCCGAATTTCACGGCGGCGGCGCAACAGACCGCCAATTCCGACAAGTTCAATACGGTCACCCCGTATGGCAGTTCCTTGTGGAATATTCCGGCGTCGGGGACCGCCACCAATGTGCAGACCTTAAGTCCGCCGCAGCAACAGATCCTGAATCAAAAACAGGGGCTGCAAACCACGGCCTTAGGCAATAGCGCGCCGCTGCTCTCCAATCCCACCATCAATCAAAGCCAACTGGCAGCGGCGCCCGTCAATGCCGGGATGACCGGACAGAATGCGATCATGGCGCGCTTGCAGCCACAAATTCAGCAACAGCGCGATCAGCTCCATACGCAACTGGTGAACTGGGGCTTGCAGCCGGGCAGTCAAGCCTACGATCAAGCCTTCAAGCAGCAAGGCCAGCGCGAGAATGATTTGCTGAATCAGGCGGCTTATACCGGCATTGGGCTAGATCAGCAGGCGCGGGCGCAGGGGATCAACGAACAGCAGCAATTCATCAATACCCCGATCAATGCCATCAATGCGACCGCTAGCGGGGGACAGATCCCGAATGCTGGGCTGGGCGCGGGGACTAATTATCTGGGCGCCGCGCAACAGCAATACGCGGCGGCCAATCAAGGCTATGCCAACAATACGGCTGGCTATAACAATCTGATCGGCGGTCTTGGCAGCGTCGCCAGCAGCTTGTTTCAGCCCAGCATCAATACCGCGGCGAATAAGTTCAACAACTATCTCTTTACATAATATATATGGCAGGCTTTAGCTTAAATGCCCCCAACGTCAATGTAAGCGGGATCAAATCCGGCGGGATCGGCGATCTGCCCTCCGAGGAAGATATTGCCGCCCGCTTACAGCTCGCCAACCAATTGCGCGCCCGTTCCTATCAGGGCTGGCAGGCCAACCCAGCTGCCCCGAATGCCGCGCTCACGCAATTTTTCAGCAATGTGGGCAGTGGCATTGGGGGCGATCAGTTACAGCGGCAGGCGACCCAGCAGGCCGCCACTTATGAGGCCGACAAACGGCAAAAGTTAATGAATGCCCTGCAAGCCATGCAAGCCACCAAAGCGCAGAACCCCGCGGCTACCGGGATCGATCAGATCACGAGCTTCATGCAGGGCGGCGGCGACGAGGGTGCCGGTATCGCGGCCTTGCTGAAAGCCCTGGTGGCTAAGGATAAAACCCCCAGCGGATTGCCCGCCAAGGCGCTACAACTCTATCAAGCGGTCCATTCGCTACCCCCCGGACCCGAACGCGATGCCATGCAAGCCGAGCTATTAGCCTATCAACGGGCGGCGCAAGTGATGCAGACCGGCGCCGGCGCGGAAGTCTTGAATCCCATTACCAAGCAACTCAATTTAGCAACGACTCCGGGCGGGGCCGTCCCCGTGCAAGGCAATTACGATCCAGCCGTGGCTCATAACAAAGCCCTCGCAGCCGGTACCGGGGCTATTCAGGCCGATTTAGGCCAAGGCAATCCGCCCGCCCCCCTGCCAGCCGGCTATGCGCCCGGCAGTCCGCCACCGGCCCCCGCCATGCCCCAGGGTGCGCCACCCCCGCAGGGCGCGCCCATGGCCCCGCCAGGCCCAATCTCGCCGCCTAGCCCCACTGCGCCGGCCCCAGGCGCACCCCCGCCGGGCGGGATCGATCCCACGGCCTTTTTAGCGACCGTGCCGGGGGGCTTGCCGAGCGAATTATCCAAACAGAGTTTGGCCTTGAACGCCGCGCCAGCCTCTAATGTGATGCCGCTGCCGCCAGAATATAGCGGCGCCCAGGGCGATATCATCAAGAACACCTTGGGTTTGGATTTATCCAAGCTGCAAGCGCCGCCGCCCGAGAATGCTAATCTGCCTGCGAATGTGCCGGTGCCACAAATACCCGGCATTGGCTACAAAGCCAATCAGCAAGTCATGGCTAATACCGGGAAGGCTTCGTTAGAAGGCGTTAAAACGGATTTGAAAGGCCAGGCGGAAATGGCCAACAAATACGAAACTGGGTTAAATTCCCGGGTCGCCGCCGATCAGCAAACCTTGCTGAAGCTGCAAGAAATTGAAAAGACCATGCAGGATTTCAAGACCGGCGGCGGCGGTGAGGTGCGATTGAAAATGGCCCAAATGGGCCAGGCGATGGGAATGCCCGACAAAGTATCCAATTGGCTGGTGCGGGGCACTACTGATCAAGCCTTCCAGGCTGCGCAGGAATTCCAGAAATTAGCGATTCAGAATTCAATGCAAACCCTGGTCCAGGCCATGCAATCGGGTTCTGAGCGGGGTGGTTTGGCGGGTCGCGCCACTCAAGCGGAATTTGAAGCGTTCCAGAAAGCGACGCAGAGCGCCAATATGGACCCGCGCGCGATTATTCGGATCAATGATTTTATTAAGAAGCAAGTGCTGCGCGATCAGATTGAGCAGCATCTCTATAGCCAATGGGCGGCTAGTGGGCGGTCGCGGGCGAAGTGGCCCCAGGCGTGGGAAAGCTCCTTGCAGCCTACTATTGAGGGCACCTTGAAGAACATGAGCTTACCGGGATCGGGGGCGCCTGCTGGCGGCCAGAGCGGGCCGCCGTTAAAGAATGCACAAGGCTGGGCCTTGCAGAAGGATGCGCAGGGCAACAAAGCCTATGTGGGTCCGCAAGGACAAGTTGAAGAAGTACCTTAATGGCCTTTGATCTGGCTACCGCTCAACCCGTTGCAGGCGGCTTTGATCTGAGCACCGCCCAACCCGTGGCGCCCGCCCCTGAGCAGCCCCCCGCCGGGTTTAGTTTGTCCAAGATGATCGAGAACATCCCGGCCAGCACGGGCCTGGCCGCGCTTAATCTGGCGACGCCTGCCTTGCATCCCGTGGACACCCTAAAAAGCCTGGGCAATTTAGCATTAGGCGCGGCGGAGAAATTAATTCCTGGCCAGCACGACAAAGAGATTTATGCAGACCGTGCTTTGCAGGCGCTTAAAAGCCGTTATGGCTCGATGAACAACGCCCAGGCTACGTTGCAGCGCGATCCCGTGGGCACGGTAGTCGATGCTGCTTCGGCCTTGATGGGCGGCGGCGCAGCCTTGGGCAAGTTAGCGCCCGAAGCGGCCGGCTTAAGTCGCTTAGGCGCCGCAATGGAGCCGCTGAATCTCGCCACCAATCCCGTCAAAGCGGTCGCGGGGGCGATCACGCCCGCCAGCTTGCCGCGCGCCTTATATGAGCGGTCAGCCAAATGGCGTCCCTCCTTGCCGGCCGATCAGCGCGCCAATCTGACCGAGACGGCTTTGCGCGAGGGGCTGATGCCGACGACTAGCGGGGTGGGCAAGCAGCAATTGGTGATGAATGAGGTGAAAGGTCAGATCGATGGCTTGATCCAGACGGCCGATCAAGCCACCGCGCCGATTCCGGTTCAGTTCGTGTTGAGCGATCTACACAGCCTCCGCGACAAGCTCGGCGGCTTTAAGATTGATGCGCCCGCCGATTTGAATACCCTCGACAAAACGATCCAAGATTTTACGGATTATTTGCAGCGCACTAATAAAACCACGGTCACCCCTTCGGAGCTCCAAAGCTTCAAAGAAGATGCCTATAAGCATATGAAATTCGATTTACAGCAGGGCGATGCCAGTTATGCCAAGAATGAAACGCGCGGCGTCTTGGCGCGTAATGCCAAGGAGGTTCTGGAAGCCGTCAGTCCAGAAATAGGGCCATTGAATGAACGCTTGGGCAATCTCCTACAGCTCAAGCCCGAACTCGAACGGGCGGCCGGCCGGATTGGGAATCGAGATGCGATTGGGATCATGACACCGCTGGATATTGGCTCGGGCGCCGCTATCGGAGGGCTTCCAGGCGCTTTAGCGGGAGGTGGGGCGGCCTTGGGGGGACGGCCTAAATTAAGCGCCGCCGCTGCCTTGGCCCTGGAACGACTGCGACAGCAAGGTTTGGCCAAGACCTTGATGAACAATAGCCAAGCCGGCGCGGCCATGCGGCTGGGCGCTATTCAGGCGGGCCGATTGGAAGATCTACCAACCAGTAATCGATAAAACCAATCGATAGCAAACCCAGCCAATCGCAAAGGATACGAAGAACGTGCTCATGAGTATCAGTTTAGTAGACGATCGGAGATTACGCCAATGAGTTGGAATGGCACCGGCACCTTTAGCCGTACCCAAGGCCTTGCCACCTGGCAGAACCAATCAGCGGCCGGGGTTAAAATCCTGTCCCTGAATCATGACAATAGCGATAACGATATCGCGACCGGCGTCAATGCCTGTCTGGCCAAGAATGGCGAGAATGCCGCCACCGGCAATCTACCGATGGGCGGCTTCGCGCATACCAATGTGGCGGCCGCCACGACGCGGACCCAATATGCGCGGCTTGATCAAGTGCAGGACAGCAAGGCTACCTTGATTACCCTGACCTCGGGCGGGGCAACCGATATTTTGACCGGGACGTTGCCTTTCGCCTGGACCACGCCAAGTGTAGGGCAGCTCTATAGCCTGATCGCGGGGGCCACCAATACTATCGCCGTCACCCTGAACATCAACGGGACGGGCGCCAAAGCCATCACCAAAAATGGCGCGCTGGCACTTACCCGCAACGATATTTTGAATGGCCGCACCCTGTTGTTATTTTATGACGGGGTCGAATTTCAATTACTCAATCCCAGCGCGCCAAGTGCCCTGACTTCGTTCACCGTTTATGCCACCGGCGGTGCGCAAGGACTGTTAACGGGCGTCAATACCACGATTGTTTTTAACAATACCCTGTTTGACACCGGCGCCAATGTCACGCTGGGGGGCGGCGGTGTTTTCACCGCCCCGGCCACCGGCATTTATTATCTAACGTCGACCGTGACCATTGATCAGGCCGGGGCCTTGGCGACTGTCATTCCTGATTATATCGTGACGATCAATACCTCCGTGGGGGGGGCGACGACGCGCAATTCCGCAGCCCTGGGGGCGCATCCTGGCTTATCTGCCAGTGGGGTGTTTAATTTAACCGCGGGGGCGACGGCGAATATAATCGCTTCTCAGAATAGTGGCGCGAGCATGCAGACGGTGCCCAGTCAAGCCGGGGTCTTTTTTAGCGGATTCAGACTGTCATGATGAAATTCATTTATCGCAAGTTGCAATTGAAGTACCCCGGGATCACTGACAAAGATTTTCGCTTATCCGATGCGGGAGATGGCATCGTCAAGCTGGACATCTGGACCTTCCCAGCGCCACGGCCCGATCTAGCTGCGTTGAACGGTGAAATCGCGGACAATGTGGTACAAGCTGAACTTGATCAAAAACAAGCGGGCGCAGCCCAGGACGATTCCTTCAAACAGATTGCCGCCCCCTTGATCAAATTCGTGGCGACCTTGCCGGGCGCGCCCGCTGCGCTCGTGTCCGCCGCCAATAAGCTGCCCTAATGACGCCCGACCAACTGCGTCGCATCATGCCGTATAGCGCAGGACTCGCCGATCACGCTGCTGCCCCGCTGACCAATGCTTGTGTCGAGTTCGATATCTACAGCCCGCTCCGTCAGGCCGCTTTTATCGCACAGGTAGCCCATGAGTCCGGCTCACTGCACTATGTGCGTGAGTTAGCCAGCGGCGAAGCCTATGAATACCGCAAGGATTTAGGGAATGTCTATGTGGGCGATGGGCGCAAGTTCCGGGGCCGTGGCTATCTACAGATCACAGGACGTGCTAATTATGAGATCTGCGGCAAGGCCCTTAACTTGCCCTTGCTAGAACAGCCGGAATTGCTAGAAACTGAAATCAACGCCGCGCGGAGTGCCGGCTGGTTCTGGCGCACGCATGG
>JAYUFH010000220.1:0-4958 GCA_043738765.1 Pseudomonadota bacterium
CAAGGCAGTCGAGCAGCGTGCCGGCGGCAGCGACCTCTACGACGAGGTCGGCGCCGGTGACCAGGGCATGATGTTCGGGTACGCCTGCGACGACACCGAAGACCTCATGCCGATGCCGATCTGGCTCGCGCACAAGCTGGCCCGGCGTCTCACCCAGGTCCGCAAGGAACGCGTTCTCGACTACCTGCGGCCCGACGGCAAGACGCAGGTCTCGGTCGAGTACGAAAACGGCGTGCCGGTCCTCCCGCCCGACCTGTATGACGCGAAACAGCTGGCGGGCGACTTCGTGCTCATCAACCCGACCGGGAAGTTCGTGATCGGCGGGCCGATGGGCGACACTGGCCTGACCGGTCGCAAGATCATCGTCGACACCTACGGCGGCATGGCGCGCCACGGAGGTGGTGCGTTCTCCGGCAAAGATCCCTCCAAGGTGGACCGTTCCGCCGCCTATGCTGGTCGTTATGTGGCGAAGAACGTGGTGGCCGCGGGTCTGGCGCAGCGCTGCGAGGTGCAGGTGGCCTACGCCATCGGCGTCGCGCGCCCGGTGTCGGTGCACATCAACACCTTCGGCACCGGCGTGATTGCGGATTCGAAGATCGCCGATTTGGTACAGCAACATTTCGACCTGCGTCCGCGCGCCATCGTCAGGGACCTGGACCTGTTGCGCCCGATCTACACGCCGACAGCGGCCTATGGTCACTTCGGCCGCACCGAACCAGGCTTCACCTGGGAGCGCACCGACAAGGCCGCGCTCCTGCGGGATGCCGCCGGCATCAAGGGCGCCAAGGCCGTGGCCCACGCATAAACCAGCACAAAGTCGCCGCGTTCGCGGCGAGGCGTTGCTCTCCGAGGAGCGTTGCGACAGGCCAGACCTGCCAGGCTCGGAGAGAACGTCAGTTAAAAAACGGCGCTCTCTTAATTATTTCTTTTTTAAGGAGCACGCAACATGAATGCCATCGTCAATCCGAATTTCTCCGACTACAAAGTCGCCGACATCAAACTGGCCGATTGGGGCCGCAAGGAAATCGCCATCGCCGAAAGCGAAATGCCGGGCTTGATGGCGTTGCGCGCGGAGTACAAAGGCAAAAACCCCCTCAAGGGCGCGCGCATCACCGGCTCCCTGCACATGACCATCCAGACCGCGGTGTTGATTGAAACCCTGGTGAATCTGGGCGCCGAAGTGCGCTGGGCCTCGTGCAATATTTTCTCCACCCAGGATCATGCCGCCTCGGCCATCGCCGCTGTCGGCGTGCCGGTGTTCGCTTGGAAAGGCGAGACCCTGGAAGAGTACTGGTGGTGCACCGAGCAGGCGCTCACCTGGCCGGACGGCTCAAATGGTAAATTGGGCGGCCCCAACATGATCCTGGACGACGGCGGCGACGCCACCATGCTGATCCACAAGGGCACGGAATTCGAATCCAAGGCCAGCGTGCCCGACGCCGTCAAGGGCGCCAACGAGGAATGGAAAGTCTTCCTCGGCCTGTGCAAACGCAGCCTCGCGGCCAACCCGAAGAAGTGGACCAAAATCGGCGAGGGCATCCGCGGCGTCACGGAAGAGACCACCACCGGCGTGCACCGTTTGTATCAGATGCAGGAACGCGGTGAGCTGCTGTGGCCGGCCATGAACGTCAACGACTCGGTGACCAAGAGCAAGTTCGACAACCTGTACGGCTGCCGCGAGTCCCTCATCGACGGCATCAAGCGCGCCACCGACGTGATGATCGCCGGCAAGATCTGCGTGGTGCTCGGCTACGGCGACGTGGGCAAGGGTTGCGCCCAGGCATTCCGCGGCATGGGTGCGACCGTGTGGGTCACGGAGATCGATCCCATCTGCGCCCTGCAGGCGGCGATGGAAGGTTATCGCGTAGTGTTGATGGATGAGGCGTGCAAGCAGGGCGATATCTTCGTCACCACCACCGGCAACGAGAACGTCATCGTGCACGATCACATGCAGGCGATGAAGGACCAGTCCATCGTATGCAACATCGGCCACTTCGATTCGGAGATCGACATCGCGTCCCTCGAAAAATATCAGTGGGAAGAGATCAAGCCGCAGGTCGATCACGTCATCTTTCCGGATGGCAAACGAATCATCGTGCTGGCCAAAGGCCGCCTGGTGAACCTCGGTTGCGCCACCGGCCACCCGAGCTTCGTGATGTCGGCGTCCTTCACCAACCAGGTGATGGCGCAGATCGAGCTGTTCAATCACCCAAAAAACTACGAAAAGAAAGTGTACGTACTGCCGAAAATTCTGGACGAGAAGGTGGCACACCTGCACCTGAAGAAGATCGGCGCCAAGCTCACCCGGCTTACAAAGGAACAGGCGGCGTACATCAGCGTTCCTGCCGATGGACCCTACAAGTCGAACCACTATCGTTACTAAGACTCACTCCGTCAGGAGGTAGGCCTGAAGGCCGCAGAGACAATCACTGCGGCCTTCAGGCCTCTAGTCCCACGCACCGGGTAGCACCCATGGACTCCCAGAAAAATCATTCCCGCAGCTTCAGCTTCGAATTCTTCCCGCCGAAGACGGAGGAGGGCAGGGCCAACCTGCGTACCACCACGCAACAGCTGGCCCAGCTCAAGCCACGTTTCTTTTCCGTCACCTTCGGCGCCGGTGGCAGTACCCGTGACGGCACTTACGACGCCGTCAACGATATTCAGGCCCAGGGCCAGGCCGCCGCACCGCATCTTTCCTGTGTCGGCTCCACCCGCCAGAATGTGCGCGACATCCTCAACGGCTACAAGGCCCTGGGGATACGTCACCTGGTGGCCCTGCGCGGCGATCTGCCGTCCGGCAGCGTTTCGCCGGGGGAACTGCGCCATGCCGACGAGCTGGTGGAATTTATCCGCGCCGAGACCGGCGACTGGTTTCACATCGAAGTAGCGGCCTACCCGGAGATGCACCCACAGGCCAAGAGCATGGAACAGGACCTGCTGAACTTCAAACGCAAGGTCGATGCCGGGGCAGACTCGGCCATGACCCAGTATTTCTACAATGCCGATGCCTACTTTCGTTTCGTGGACGACTGCGAGACACTGGGCATCCACATTCCCATCGTGCCGGGCATCATGCCGATTACCAATTACAAACAGCTCGCGCGCTTTTCTGACGCCTGCGGCGCCGAAATCCCCCGCTGGATACGCAAACGGCTGGAAGGATACGGCGATGATCTCGACGCCATACGCGCCTTCGGCCTGGAGGTGACCACGGACCTGTGCGACCAACTCCTGAGCGCCGGGTCGCCAGGGCTGCATTTCTACACCATGAACCGCGCCGGTCCCACCACCCTGGTATGGGAACGGCTCGGACTCTAACCATGGCCGACCAACCCAACATGCGCCCTCTGTCACCCATGCGACCGCCGGGCAAAGCGAATGAGCGCAAAAGAATAGGCCCGCACCGTCTCCTCCTGATGGGTATTATTCTCCTTCAAATCAGTGGGTTCACCTTTCTTTGGATGAAAATATCCGAGGTGGCGCCCAACACCGCCGGACCTCAATCCGTCATCGATCCGGCCACCGCCATCGCCGCGATGAAACCACCGGATGAGCAATTAATACGCGAATCCATCCGTACCATTTTGAAAGATGAACTCCAGACTTATGTAGCGCAACTGCAACAAGAACAGCAATCCCTGTCTAAGCTCCAGGCTCGCCAGGGAAAACAACCGCGTGCCGCAGCCACCAGCGTCGACGACGCCCCCCCGCAACGCCCGCCGGCCAGCCCGCAGGTGGCCCAGCAGACCATGGCCATCGTAGATCGGGCCCTGGCAGTCGGCGTCTGGACCGACGCGGACAACAATGCCCTGCTAAAATTGTCGCCGCAATTATCCGAGCCGCAGCGCATAGCGCTGCTGGAAAAAATCTTCGGCGCCATCAACCGGCAGCAGCTAAAGGCAGTCGGCTCCTTGCCTTCTCTTTAAAATCATGACTATAGTAGTGGTAAGTTAAGGAGAAGTATCATGAAGAAATTCCTGTTGGCCCTGGCCACATTGGTCCTGCCGTCGCTGGCTTTCGCCCAGGGCGACTATGTACCGGGCTATGTGCTTATCGCCAGCGACAGCAGTTATATGTTCGGCACCTTCAACAGCCGCTATAACCAAGCACCTACCCACTTCACCACCTACATCGGTTCCGGCGGCTACGCCAATGGCCTGTTGTATTTTTATGGTCAGGATGCGGAAGGGCGCTCCTTCTATTGCTACATTCCCACGACGAGCAGCATCTACAAGGCCGCCGTGGATATCAAAAACTCCCTGGGTGACGGCTCGCTGCTTTCCGTGCAGCGCACATTGCCGTCGAGCGAGTGCACCGCCGTTTATTCCGCCAAGGCCTCGCACTATCTGCGTTGATGACCACGGGCCTAGCTGGCCAGTCATTCATCACAACAACAAACCTGGCTGCCCTGCCAAATCTGCTGCATCGCAGAGACCACCACTCCACCTTAATATCAGCAACGACTACAATATCGCGGCCATCTTAAGGCTAAGCAGCAACACGGACAGCAAGCTGAAGCTAAATGATGGACGCCGCTGGACGCGTAGTGTGTAAGTCCATGTGAGAGAAACAAGCGTCTAGCGTGCGGACCGCGAGCGGGGGTTGTTCTGCGCCGTCGCACACCCTAAGCTAGTCAGCGCAACCATAAAACCGGTGCACACGCATCATGACCAATTCAACGAGTATCACGCTGGGAGGCGGCGCCAGCGCGTCCGCATCAACGCCGGCGGCCAACGCTAAACGTGCCCGCGAGCCTGAGTCCATGATGGCATCCATGGCCAAGAGCGCGGCGCGCGCCATCGGCAGCCAGCTAGGATGCCAGATCGTGCGCGGGGTGCTCGGTTCATTACTCGGAGGCGGTCGCCGCTAACGTATGGGTATCAACGACGCCGCATCGTCCGACCTGGCGGCACGCCTACCCACGGTGGCGCCGATCTCGGTGCGCGCCTGTCTCGTGG
>JAYUFH010000221.1:0-13141 GCA_043738765.1 Pseudomonadota bacterium
GTGTGGGATCTTGGTCGTCCTGATGTCACGATTGTGACACCAAGTCCGACTGGCGAGACTGGCTCATTCAACAGCTATCGCGACAGCTTGTATCAGATCGCCTTAAACGATCCAAATCCGCCGCATGGCTGGACAGCAGAACGTTTGTTCGATGCTGTGTACAACTCCACACGTGAACCCGAAGAAAAACCAAAGTGGGTCACAGGTGTGCGCATTCATCATCGCGAGGTACCGTGGTCCATTGCCTACGGAAAGGCTGATGCCAGCATCATCTTATATCACCTGGCACTGCATGCGGTACGCACCTTCCCGGATCTCTATGAGATCGTGCCGCTCGGTGGCACCGTGGACAACCCTGTGCCCCTCCCGGGTAACCTTATTGCCACGCAATACTACATACCGGTTCGCGGCAACTGGACCACGAGGCAATATGACGCACGCACAGCGTTAATGACAACCCTGCAGTCCGCGGAGTTCACGTCAATACTGCAATATCACGGACTAGATCGTCCGTAACGAGGAAGAAAATATAAGTATTTTATTGGGCACTCGGTTTCTAAACATGCGTTACCTGATCAGTCTTGCAGTCGTGATGGTCTTACTAAGCGCCTCGACGGGCGCAGATACACCCGCCGAGACGCAGGCCATCTGTCTACGTGTCTGGACCGAGATTAACCGGCGCGATGTGCAAGCCGATGCGCAGGGTCTGGACATCGTCTGCACCTACAGCAAACGCCCGGCGCGCTACTGGCAGTGTGTCGAGGCCAAGCTCAAAGAGATAGCAGACTGGACTCAAGCCTACACAGCTTGTGCAGATGTTTATGACTGACAACAAGTGGGGGAGCGTAGCGTGGCCGATTCCAAAAAGACGTGGACTAATACTAACGATCCACACCTACACACAACGAATCGGCCACGACCCGGGCGTCGAGGAAATGGTCGGCATTGGGAACAGCCTTTTGCAACGGACCCACAACCCGCGGGCCGCAACTTTGAGACAGGCGCCAATATGGCGTGGAGCGAGCAGGAGATTCGTACGTTAAAGGAATTTTACCCCAGCCTGGGGGGTCGCTGCCGGCTGCTATTACCGGCGCACACCGCACTACAGATACGCCAGCGTGCTTACACATTAGGCATTCGGAGAATCAGGAAATGAGCAACGGTTTTCATCGGCGCGTGACTGTTTGAGTCCAATACACAAAAACCCCATGCGGCATGGTATCCGATGCGCCCGCTGTTAATTTTAACGGTGTGGTTTTTATTTACTTTCTGAGACATCAGCACAACAGCAATGGTCACGGAGTGGTGCGCACAGGACAATTAACAATGTATTTAGGGAGTTGCACTATGGCTAAAACCAATTGGTTAGTCGAGGCTGGCCCAACGAAGGATCGCATGCGTTACATCGGTGTGGTGGAGGCTGATACGCACAGTGCCGCCTGCATACTCGCCGAAATGTGGCGAGACGACGAAGATCCCGATGCACCGATCGGTCCGACAGACGTGATTGAGGTGAGCAAGTTGCCAACCACAAAAGATAATCGCAACAACACAACATTATAAAGCGACATTGAGAGGTGGGTTATGAACACAGCGATACAATGTATTTCGGTTCAGGTCGACAAGACGTTACGGAATAGCCTGGGTGAGCGCGTTCGGGAGTTGCGGTCTCAGCGCCGGTGGTCCCAAGAGGTCTTGGCGGAGCTTTCTGGGCTGCATCGCAACTACATCGGCCATGTTGAACGTGCCGAGGTCAATGTCGGCTTCAAGAGTGTGTACTCGCTCGCCGTGGCATTCGAACTGACAGTCAGTGAATTCCTACATGGAATATGATGTGCAATATCGTGCCAATACCATTGTTTCGGTTTCTTGGTTCAGGCTGAAGAATCGACGGCAGGCGCTGCCCCGCATCTATTATGCCGACTTGCGGGCAGCAGACCCAAGTATCCAGTTAATCTACGCCTTTGAAGATGTCGAGGTGCACGAGGACGCATTCGTTGATTTTATGGATTCCATGGTCTCCGGGTTTCAGTCTTGCGATAGCTTAGTGCAGCTGGGTAGCTTACTAATTCGGAATGGGTTTTCACGGAGTCTTGTGGAACAGTTCACGGAGATACTACTTGCGAGCCTCAAAAAATTATACGGGCAGGACTGGACGTTTGGTATCGAAGAGGCGTGGATCGATGTTCTGGGTAAGGCGTCGTTTATCATACAAAAGGCAGACCAGCGTCGTCATTCTGTATAGCTTTCTGACATCAGGTGACGACGTTTTACGGTTGCACTCTCGTACTACACATCAATGTAATAAAGAAAGAGGCATAGATGCGATGAACACACTGTTAATGCACTCTTGGTGTCAAGTTTATGAAGACCTCCCAGGATTCACCAACCTATTCTATGACCGGCTGTTCACGACCCACTCGTCACTGCGGGAGTTGTTCCGACACGTCGATGCCAGCGCGCAGGATAAGCATCTGATGGCCATGCTGAGCGCCATTGCCAACGGCCAAGTCAGCACGGCGCGCCTGGTCGCCCTTGGCCGGCGCTACGCCGGATACGGGGTCCGGTCGGCGCACTATGCCGTGATTGTCCACACGTTATTGTGGGCTCTCGAACAACAACTGGGGGCGTCCTGGACGTTGTCGGTGCAAAACGCCTGGGATGATACGTTAACGCGTGCCGCCAGCGCGATGGTGGCCAGTGATCGCCGGCAACGACTCTGTGTGATCTCGGGTGACAACCTGACACTATTCCCATCGGCCCGTTGTCACGTGACGCCGTCGTCGCGCTAGGGTCAGTCTTTTGGACAAAACGACTTCTAAGGATTGAGTCATGTACACACGACTTCACGGAAATTGGTGACAGAGCTATGGGAGTCTGGTGGAATGAAGCTACTAGAAAACAGGCTACGGATTTGACGGTCTCAGGGCACATCAAGTGGCTATGGAGCCCTTGGTTGTGGCTTACTGTTCTATCTGCTCTGGTTATGTCGACGCTTACAGCCTATGTGTATAAGTTTGTGTATCCGGCTCACTTCGTTATGTTTACCGATCAATCTGGCTGGGGGGGCTTTGTTGATTACGTCGGAGTCGCACTTGGACCGGTATTTTCATTGGGCGCACTTGCAGGTGTTCTTTATTCCATTTACCTCCAGCGGGAACAGATTCAGCATCTGGAGAAACAGCCCAGCCTAGAGGAACTACAAAGAATTTTGGCGGGTATTTCTAAAACCATCGATGACATCCTGAACAAGCCAATGACGGTGCAGAACGAATTCGGCTTGATTGGCGATGGCCAGTCCACTGTGTTATGGCTACTCGATTTCGCGTGTGCTGTTGCGAAAAGACTCAAGATAAATACTGATGCCGGCCGACAAGATATTGAGAGCCAGAAGTACATTGTCACTGTTAAAGAATTTCTGGAAATGGAAAGTGAGATCATTGTACGTGAGTTGCGGCAAATCGTTTGGTGTCTCGGAGAGCACCAGAGAGCTGGTGGAAGTGAAGTTGTTCAGCAGTATTACAGACACCGCCTTCACACTGTAGTGATGTGTCTAGCTGAAATTAGAATTCTGGATCGCAACAAATCAAGGCCGGATAGGCTGATACTGAATTGTTTTACTACCACCTCCGTTGCCGCTGCAAGGGTGTGAAACGAAAGTTTCGCGTTTATCAATCCACGCTCCCCTGTGACAAGACCCATAGCCCTTGTGGCCTGCTCAACAATAGGGTTACGTCGGATACGACGGCTAATTTTCCCAGGTAGTTACAGACGTGCATACTTTGGGTATGGTGTTATGGTGCGAAAAAGCTCAGGGAACTGGGTTCGAATGGCGGCAAGGGCTATGGGTCTTGTCACAGGGGAGCACCGGAACTGTCGGTGCCACGGCATGGCAGGGGTCGTATGCAAGACTGGAACAAATGACCACGGAACGGCGAATACGATCTGGTCTTCGACGGCCCACATTTCAACGGCTGGCGCGTCACCAAGATACAGCACAACATGCTGGTGAAAGTGCCCGGCGAGCATATCTTCGTGGCCCTGGTCAAGAAAGAAAACACCCGTATACAGGACATCAAGCAACTGGCCGGGTATTCGGTGTGCGCCCATGCCCCACCGAACCTTGGCACCCTCACCCTGTTGGACCAGTTCACCAATCCTGCACGTCAACCCATCATCGTCAGCACCGATGGGTGGAAGAATATCTATGACGGCCTGGTGGCCGGCAAATGCGCCGCGGCTGTCGTACCGCTGGCGAAGCTCGAGCAATTCGAGAAAAATGGTGCCAAGACCCGGATCGTCTACCGTGCCAGAGTATTGCCGGACAATGCCTTTTCCGCTGGACCGCGCCTAAGCACCGAGGACCAGGCCAAGATTGTCCAGGCCCTGCTCTCGCCCGAGGGCATGGATGCCACCGCGGCACTGCGCCAGAAATACGCTGCTGGGCAGGCCTTCGTCCAGGCGACCAACCAGGAATATGCGAGCTTGGCTGTATTTTTGCGCAACGAATGGGGCTACTACTGATACACCTTTCCCGCCATTCGCCGTGCAGGCTGACGTCCAGCCGTGGGGCTAGGACGCCCTAACCCTGGATGCCACTTATTTAAAGATGTTCCAATTAGGACAGTACCAGTACAACAAGGAGACACCCATGTTGAAGAAGTTCCTCCACACCACCATCTTTGTAGCCCTGGCAACAAGTACTGCATTGTGGACTACTGCCGTGCAAGCCGCCCCGGGCGGCGGCATACAAAAAACCAGTTATGCGCCCACCACGCCATCTTCCAGCCCTGGCGTTGCACTGACGGACACAACTCAACTTGGCTCACAGGCTAACGGCGGTACGCTGATCTTTAGCGCACCTCCGCGGGAATCCGCCGCAGACGGTAATGCAACCTATGGCCCGATCGCGGAATATCTGTCAAAGGCCCTGGGCAGGCCGGTGGTGTATAAACATTCCGACAACTGGCTCTCTTACCAGACCGAGATGCAAAAGGGCGGCTACGATATCGTGTTCGACGGGCCGCATTTCACCGGTTGGCGCATCAGCCGGATGCAAAACAATCCGCTGGTAAAATTTCCCGGTGAACATCTTTTCGTCGTGGTCGTTAAAAAAGATGACGCCAGAGTAGCAGACATCAAACAACTGGTTGGACGCCCGGTCTGCGGCATGGCCTCGCCCAACTTGGGAACGCTGACGTTGCTAAACCAGTTCGACAATCCGGCACGTCAACCCGTGGTGATGGACACCAGTGGCTGGGATAACATCTACAAAGGTTTGGTATCCGGACGTTGCGTAGGCGCCGTGCTTCCCCTCAGCAACCTGCAGAAGTACGACATGGCGGGTGCCTACACGCGCATCATCTACCACGGAACGGCCATGCCCAACCAGGCGTTCTCCGCCGGGCCGCGGGTCTCGCTCCAGGACCAGATTAAAATCAAGCAGGCGCTGTTATCCAAACAGGCCGATAGCGCCACCGCGCAGTTGCGCCAGGTCTACGCCATTGACCGCGCGCTGGTACCGGCAACCAAGGAGGAGTACGTAGCCCTTGGCGGGATGCTCAAAGACGTTTGGGGTTACCAGTAACACTCGATACGCAAAAACCAACGCGCAGTCACAACAGCACCAGCGGGCTTTCATCTCGCTGGTGCTTTTTTTATTGGTTACTCCCAGCGCCGGGAACTACGCGCAAGCTCCGGTAAATCCCCATCCAATCCCACGGCATGCCGCATGATCGACTGCTTGACCGGGCCAAGACGACTGGCCAAACGCATTCCGGCATTGCGCAACGAGACCTGCGGCCAGCGTTGTGAACCGAAGCCGCGTTTAAAGGCATCGGTCACGGCCAGCATGGCGAGATTATCGCCCTTGCGCCAGCGTTCGTAACGACGCAGGACCGCACGCGCTCCGATGTCCTTTTTAACCGCTGCCGCCTCCAACAGCACCTGCGCGAGACTCGCGGCATCCAACAGTCCGAGATTCACACCCTGCCCCGCCAGCGGATGCACGCGGTGCGCGGCATCACCCACCAGGGCGATACGTTCGCCGATGTAGTCCACGGAGTGTGCCAATGACAGCGGATAACCCACCCGCTGGCTGATGGATTCCATCGCGCCCAGCCGGTCGCCGAAGGTGGTGGATAACTCCCGCAGGAAGGCCTGATCTTCGAGCCGCAGCAATTCCGCTGCACGCCCCTGGTCACACGACCAGACGATGGAACTCAGTCCGTCAGTCAATGGCAGGAAGGCCAGCGGTCCAGTAGGCAGAAACACCTGGTAGGCGCAGGCCAGGTGCAAGCGCGCAGTCTTCACCGTGGCGACGATCGCCGTCTGCTGATAATCCCAGCCGCGGGTATGGATACCGGCCCACTCGCGTATCGGCGAATGCGCACCATCGGCACCCACCACCAGCCTGGCAGTCAAACGCTCACCACTTTCCAGCTCGATCGACACCTGAGCAGAGTCGACATGCAGGGCAGACACAACCGACGGACAGAATAAATCCACGTTGCCAAACTGCCCCAGGCGCTCCCGGGTCGCAGCGACGATCACCCGATTCTCGATGATATAACCGAGCTCCGCCTCACCCAGCTCCGCGGCGTCGAAATGAATCTCGCCGGAACCCTGCGCGTCCCACACTTGCATTTCACGCAACGGGCTGACGCGGCGCGCGCGCATCGCCTCCCAGGCGGCGATGTTTTCAAACACTGCGCGCGACGCCAGGGTGATGGCGCTCACGCGCACATCATAGTCGTCCAGCGCCTCCACCGGCGCGGCCTGGCTCTCGATCAGCGCCACGCGCAAGGGGCAATCGCCCAGGGCGCAGGCAAGGGTGTTGCCGACCATGCCGCCGCCGACGATGACGATGTCGTAGTGCGTGGACATATCAGGATTGCAACGGCAGGCCGCGGGCCAGTCGCGGCAGGCGACCGGCGAGACCCATGGTGCGGCGCATCAAACCGCGCTTGACGGGTGGCACCAAGTCCAACAACAGCAGGCCTAGATTGCGCGCCATTACCACCGGGGGCAAGGCATTGGAAAACACGCGCACCAACCCATCGGTAAAGGCACTGACCGCCGTGTTATCACGCCGGCGCCATGCGGCATAGCGCTGTAGTATGGCCGGATCGCCGATATCGCAGCCCGCGCCTTGAGCGTCCACCAGTACCTGGGCCAATGCCGCCACGTCGCGCAGCCCCAGATTAAAACCCTGGCCGGCCACGGGATGCAGGGTATGGGCCGCATTACCGATCAACACCAGACGCGGGCGCACATGCTCGGCCACGCGCGTGCGCGTCAGCGGATAGGAATGGCGCCTGCCGGCTCTCACAAAGGCCCCGAGCCGGTCGCCGAAGCACGCGTGCAGCTGTTGCAGGAATTCGGCATCGCTGAGCGCCAGCACACGCTCAGCCTCCACGGGCGACAGACTCCACACTACGGAGCAGCGATTGTCGCTCATGGGCAATAGGGCGAGGGGGCCTTGCTCGGTAAAACGCTCGTAGGCGATGCCGCCATGCGGGTGTTCGAGGGTGATGTTGGTAATCACCGCACACTGCGCGTAGTCCTCGCGCGTGGTCGGGATACCAAGGCGGGTGCGCACCACTGAGCGGCCGCCGTCCGCCGCCACCAGGAGGCGGGCGCTGAGCTTGCTGGTCACACCCGATTGCGTCACCGACGCGTGGGCGGCGTGCGCGGTAAATTCCACATCGTGCATTTCCGCGGGGCTGATGAAATTGATATTTTCTGATGTGGCCAGCAACTGCATAAGGGCGGCACCGAGCACGCGGTTCTCCACCACATAACCCATGGCCTCGACACCCATGGCTGCACTGTCGAGTCGCGCACTGCCGAAATGCCCGCGGTCGGACACGTGGATACGGCGGATGGGCGTGACCCCTCCCTCCTCGATGCGCTGCCATACACCCATGCCGGTATAAATACGCCGCGAACCATAGGCAAGTGCCACGCTGCGGTCGTCATAGCTGGGTTGCGCTACGGCACCGTAGGGCACGGCCTCGATGACACCCAGGCGCAACCCGCTATGACGCAGCGCCAGTGCCAGGCTGGCGCCGACCATGCCGCCGCCCACTATCAGGATGTCATAATCTGGATTCATCATTGCCACTCGACTGGATGGAGCCTGGGGAATCTCTGAACAAGTCCCCTCCCGGTAGGAGAGGGGACCTAGTCGTTGTAGGGTGGGCATCGCCCACCAGCAGAAGATTATCGACGCCCCGTGCGGTGGGCGATGCCCACCCTGCATAACTGCACATCAGTTTCTAGCGCTGCTGCATCAATGCCTCGATCTCATCCACGCCCTTGGGCGCGTCTATGCTCAACACTTCGTGGCCATCGCGCGTGACCAGCACGTCGTCCTCGATGCGCACACCGATGTTCCACCAGCGCGGCTTGATGTCTTTATTGCCACCAGCGATATAAAGTCCGGGTTCCACCGTCAGCACCATGCCCGGTTCCAGCAGACGCCAGGCGTCGTGAACTTTGTAGTCGCCCACGTCGTGCACGTCCATACCCAACCAGTGGCCGGTGCGGTGCATATAGAAGCGTTTGTACTCGCCGTTTTCCATCAGGCCATCGATGCTGCCCTTGAGCAACCCTAAGTCCACCAACCCCTGTATCAGGATGCGCACGGCGATATCGTGCGGCTCGTTCCAGTGTTTGCCGGGTTTCACCGCGTCGATGGCGGCCAGCTGCGCCGCCAACACGATGTCGTAAATCGCCCGCTGTTCCGCGCTGAACTTGCCGTTCACCGGGAAGGTGCGGGTAATGTCGGCGGCATAACTGTCCATCTCGGCGCCGGCGTCGATCAGCAGCAAATCCCCATCGCGCAATTCGCAGTTGTTTTCCGTGTAATGCAGGATGCAGCCGTTGGCGCCGCCACCGACTATGGGCGGGTAGGCCGGAAACGGGCTGCCGCCCTTTTTGAATTCGTGCAGAAATTCCGCCTCGATTTCGTACTCCATCATACCGGGCTGGCACATCTGCATGGCGCGGCGGTGGGCACGGGCGGAGATCTTCGCCGCCTTCTTCATCAGGCGGATCTCCTCCGGGCGTTTGAACAACCGCATCTCGTGCAACATGTGATCCAGGTCCACGAACTCCCCCGGGGCGTGCACACCGTTGCGCGCCTTGGCGCGCACTTCGTTGACCCAGTTCATCAATTGGGCATCGAACTCGGGGTTACGACCCATGCTGCAGAAAACCTTTTCGCGGTTCTCCAACAGGCCCGGCAGGATGTCGTCGATATCGTCGAGGGGAAAGGCGTCGTCCGCGCCGTACATCTCCTGTGCGCCTTCAAGCCCGGCACGCCGCCCCTCCCAGATTTCCTTCTCCGGATTCTTCTCGCGGCAGAACAGGATGTATTCGCCATGGGGACGGCCAGGCACCAGTACCGCCACCGCCTCCGGTTCGGGGAAGTGCGTGAGATAGTAGAAATCGCTGTCTGGTCGAAAGGGAAAATCCACGTCGCGGTTGCGGTTGCGCACCGGGGAGGTGGGCAGGATGGCGACACCGCTACCCATCTGCTGCATGAGGTCGCGCCGACGCTTCTGAAAGAGAGCTTTATCCATACCTTATTATGCCTGAATTTAGCCCGATGCGAGAATTGCTTAGGGGAAATGGGCCGATAAAAGGCGCTTCACGAAAGTCAAGGCGTGCATACCGGGCCAGCCCGCCAGGAAGTCGTTGACCCGCGCGGCTAGCGGTCCTAATATTCGTGTATAAGTGAGCCATAGACCTGCATTCGATGGATGACGACAACTTGAAAAAACTGGAACAGCGTATCGACGAACTGATCAGCGCCTGCCGGCGCCTCAGCGAAGAAAACCATACGCTCAAGTCCGGTCAGCAGAACCTCAGCGAGGAGCATGCCAGGCTGGTGGAAAAAACCCAAGTGGCGCGTTCGCGCATCGAGTCCATGATCGGGCGGCTCAAGGCCTTGGAACGCGCCTGACATGAAGAGCACCAACAGCGGCGTCAACATCTCCATCCTGGGAAAGGAGTTCATGGTCGCCTGCCCGGAAAATGAACGCGCCGCCTTAAGCGAGGCCGCGCGCCTGCTGGATGGTAAGATGCGAGAGATCCACGACAGCGGCAAGGTCATCGGCACCGAACGCTGTGCGGTGATGGCGGCACTCAATATCGCCAACGAATTACTACAAGTGCGCAAACAACAGTCCGCGCTGCCGCCGGACATGGATCAGAAGCTGCGTTTCCTACAGGGCAAAATCGACGCTGCCCTGCAGGGGGAAACCAGGCGCGCAGTGTGATATGGTTAGATATGGCGTTCTCTGCGGTGTTCGTATCCGTTCTTATGTCCCTTGAACCTATAACTTCATAGCCCGGGGACTGCCAAAGCAGATGCTGTTGTGCATGTCCGCCCCGTAGCGGAAAGCCTGATGCATCTCGGTGGTTCCCACCTGAACCTCAGGTTCAGGGCAATAGGGCGGTACGGCACAGGCGGAGAACGCCTCCTTTCATATTATGGCTCTTAGGCAGGGCACTGCACCTTAAAGTGGATCGCGTGAATCACGACCCATCCAAAAACCAGCTGCGCAGACGCCTGCGCGAGACGCGCAACCTCCTGACACAACAGGAACAGAACGCGGCGGCGTATAGCCTGGTAAGACGCCTCGTCACCAGCCCTTTCATTCGTTCCAGCCGGCGCATCGCCTGCTATCTTCCCAACGACGGCGAGATCGACCCGACACCACTGATCGAACACCTGTGGGCAATGAAACGTCAGTGTTTTCTGCCAGTGCTGTCGAGGTTGTCGCGTGACCGATTGTGGTTCGCACAAGTCCTGCCGGACACCCCCCTCGCCCTGAATCGCTTCGGTATCCCGGAACCGGCCGTCACGGCGCGCTCCTTGCTGCGCGCGCAGGAACTCGATTTAATCCTGATGCCCCTCGTGGGGTTCGATCTCAACGGCAACCGGCTCGGCATGGGCGGTGGTTTTTACGATCGCAGTCTCGAATTCCTGCGCCACCGTCGCTACTGGCACAAACCCCGCCTACTGGGCCTGGCACACGAATGCCAGCGACTGGAGGCGCTAGCGCCTGAGCCTTGGGATATACCACTGCAGGGCATAGTGACCGACAGGGCCATCTACCTCGCGGACTAAGACCACCCCCACGTCGCGCCGCCCTAGGTTGATCGCCCCCCTGGCGGCAGCTGTATACTGCTAAGTGTTCGCCGTGACTACGGCTAGCGCCGGATAGAAAAAAAGGAATAGCTCAAGGACACACCATGCCCACCACCACACTGATCATCGGCAACAAAAATTACTCCTCCTGGTCGCTGCGCCCGTGGCTGCTGCTCAAACAGGCCGGCATTCCCTTTACGGAAATACGCATCCCCCTTTCCACGCCGGGCAGCAAGGCGGAAATATTGAAACATTCTCCGGCCGGCAAGGTGCCGGTGCTGCACGACGGCGATGTTACGGTGTGGGAATCCCTGGCCATCTGCGAATACCTGGCGGAGAAACTGCCGCGCCAGAACCTGTGGCCCACGGACCCGGCGGCGCGGGCGCGGGCGCGCTCCATCGCCAGCGAAATGCACGCGGGCTTTGCCGCACTGCGCCAGCACATGAGCATGAACTGCCGACAACGCCTGCCGGGCAAGGGGCGCACCCCCGAGGTATTTAAAGATATCGAACGCATCTGCGCCATCTGGAACGATAGCCGCGCTCGCTACGGCGACGCCGGCGACTTCCTGTTCGGTGAGTTCAGCATCGCCGATGCCATGTATGCGCCGGTAGCGCTGCGCTTTGTTACCTATGTGGTTGACCTCGACCCGGTGTCGGCGGCCTATGTGCGCGCCATCACGGCCCTGCCAGCTATACAGCTGTGGTTGGCCGATGCCACGGCAGAGGCCGAAGTCATCCCGCAATACGAACTCTACGCGTGAATCCACGATGAACTACTGGCTGTTAAAATCCGAACCGGATGTTTTTGGCATTCATCATCTCAAGACACGGCCAAAAAAAACCGAGCACTGGGACGGGGTGCGCAATTACCAGGCACGCAACTTCATGCGCGACGACATGCGCAAAGGCGACCTGGGATTCTTTTATCACTCGAGCTGCGCCGAGCCCGCTATCGCGGGTATCGTTGAGATCGTGCGCGCCGGCTATCCGGACCACACCGCGTTCGATGCGGAAGACGCGCACTACGATCCAAAAAGCACCCGCGACAAACCCATTTGGTATATGGTGGACGTGCGCCTCAAACATGAATTCAAGAATCCCATCACCTTGCAGGTGTTGAAAAACTGCCCCACCTTGAAAGACATGCGATTGCTAGCGCGCGGCAACCGGCTATCGGTCATGCCCGTGGCCAAACGGGAATGGAATTTTATTCTGAAGCTCGAGGATAGCTGAATGACGTATGATAGGAACTCATTCAGACAGGCCCCGAACAACCGGTGGTAATGTGCCAAACTGCCATTGATGGTTAAAGGGGGCCTCTAAACTTTAAACCTCTACTCCCGCAAGGAGCTACACCATGAACCTGCTGCACCTGACCCGCCTCGCCTGTACCACCCTGCTTTGCATTGCTGTCACTACCACGGCGCAGGCGGCGGATAAAAAGCCCGCCACGGCCAACCCTATGATCAGCATCACCACCACCCTTGGCACCATTGAACTCGAACTCTACCCGGCCAAGGCGCCGCAAACGGTGAAGAACTTCCTGCAGTATGTGGACAAGGGCTTCTACAACAGCACCGTTTTCCACCGCGTTATCCCCGGGTTCATGATACAGGGCGGCGGGTTCGAGCCCGGTATGCACCTCAAAGCCACGGGACTGCCAATCAACAACGAAGCGGACAACGGGCTGAAGAATGTCATTGGCACCATCGCCATGGCGCGTACCAACGACCCGCACTCCGCAACGGCCCAGTTTTTTATTAATACCGCGGACAACCCCGCTCTCGATCATAAAGGCAAAAACTCCCAGGGTTGGGGTTACTGCGTATTCGGCAAAGTCACGCGGGGCATGGAGGTGGTGAAACAGATCGAGTCTGTGCCTACCGGCCAGGTCGGCCCCTTCGGCGACGTTCCCCAGCGCGACGTGATTATTACACGCATAGAACGGGTCAAGAAGGGTAGGGCTGCGCAAGAGAA
>JAYUFH010000222.1:0-4956 GCA_043738765.1 Pseudomonadota bacterium
GTCGCTTTGATCAGGCGGAAACCATCCCGGGCCCAACCACCAATACCCTGGCGAACATCGCGCGGGAACTCGGCATCGTCATCGTCAGCTCGGTGTTCGAGCGGCGCGCCCCGGGCCTGCACCACAACACCGCCGTGGTACTGGACAGCGATGGCCGCATCGCCGGCCAGTATCGGAAAATGCACATCCCGGACGACCCGGGTTTTTACGAGAAATTCTATTTCACCCCGGGCGACCAGGGTTTCATGCCCATCGATACCTGCGTGGGCCGGTTGGGAGTGCTGGTGTGTTGGGATCAATGGTACCCGGAGGCGGCACGCCTCATGGCCCTGCGTGGCGCGCAACTGCTGCTCTACCCCACGGCCATCGGTTGGGACCCGCGCGACACGTCCATCGAACAAGCCCGTCAACGCGACAGCTGGATCACCATCCAACGCGCCCATGCCATCGCCAATGGCCTGCCGGTAATGGCCTGCAACCGCGTCGGACATGAAGCCGACCCGAGCGGGCAAAGCGCGGGCATACAGTTCTGGGGCAGCAGTTTTGTCGCCGGTCCCCAGGGCGAGATCCTGGCTGAAGCAACGAGCACGGCAGACGCCGTGCTCGTCGCCGACATCGACATGACACGCAGCGAAAACGTACGTCGTATCTGGCCGTTCCTGCGCGACAGGCGCATCGACGCCTACGACGATCTCCTTAAGCGCTACGCCGACTGACCCATCAGCGCAGTCTGCCGTTCAACCCGAATACCTGAGACTTACCCATGTCCTCCCGTCTTCTTTTTCGTCACGCCGTCGATCTCTTGCGGGACATCGTCGACAGCCCGCAACCGGCGGACAAACAAATGGAATTGTATTTCCGCGCGCAACGCCAGCTCGGGGTGCGCGATCGCGGCTTCGTGGCGGAAACCGTCTATGGCTGTCTGCGGCGCCGGCGTTACATCGAGTACATCGCCGACGCGACACCCGCGCGCGCCGAGGACCAGGTCGCCATCTACCTGATGCTCGCCCAGGGCTGGAGTGCGCGCGCCGTGGAAGACGCTGGTTACCGTCCATCGAAACACCCCACCGATGGCCAGAGCGTGCGCGACTACGCGGCACGCCTGCACACCTCCAACGCGGATCTTCCCCTGGGGGCACAAACCGACCTGCCCGACTGGCTGCTGGATAAACTGCTGGCGCAGTATGGCGACACCGAGACCCGCGCCCTGGCGGCGGCGCTCAATCAACCGGCGACCCTGGACCTGCGCGTCAATACCCTCAAGGCCGCGCGTGATCAGGTGGCGGAGAAACTTGCCCAGGAAGGGTACCCGGTGGAGGTCACGCCGTATTCACCTGTGGGCCTGCGTCGGCGGGAGCGTGCGCCGCTGTTCAAGACACAGAGTTTTCAGGCGGGATTATTCGAGGTGCAGGACGAAGGAAGTCAACTACTAGCACCGCTGCTCGAGGCCCGGCGACAGGAGATGGTGGTGGATTTTTGCGCCGGCGCCGGTGGTAAGACACTGCACTTGGGGGCGATGATGGCCAACAGCGGTTCGCTGTATGCCTTCGACATCGCGCAAAAGCGCCTCGACCGCCTGAAGCCGCGCCTGAACCGCGCCGGGCTCGACAATGTACGCATGATCGCCATCGCGCACGAGCGCGATGCGCGCGTGCAGCGGCTGGCGGGCAAGGTCGATCGGGTGCTGGTGGATGCGCCCTGCACCGGCACCGGCACCCTGCGGCGCAACCCCGATAGCAAATGGCGCGAGCCGGACATGGCCGCCACCACCGCCACCCAGGCGCGCATCCTGGCTGCCGCCGCTACCCTGGTAAAACCCGGCGGCCGCCTGGTGTACGCCACGTGCAGCCTGTTGCGCGCAGAGAACGATGACATCGTCGCTGCGTTTCTCGCTGAACACCCTGCATTCTGCGCCCTGCCGTCGGGGGAGATCCTGGCGCGGCGCGGGATCGCCATCACCCTCGCGGATAACGCCTTGCGGCTGATGCCACACATGCATCACACCGATGGATTTTATGCGCTGGCTATGGAGCGCAGGAAATAGTCGATCACCGCCCGCACAGGAGAAGTTGCCGGATCATGCGTCTGTGCTGTCATGGGGAGTGTCTTTTTGTTTCGGTTTTTTTGCGCCGAAATACAAGCTGATCAACCAAATGATGACGCCGGCCAGGGCCAGGCCCCCGAGCACATAAAGTTCATAGCGCTTGAAATTATCCAGCCACAACTCGAAGGCGCGACCAAAAAGATAGCCGGCCCAACCGAGTGCGATGGCCCAGATGATGGCGCCGATGGCGTTTAGCACGAGATAACGGCCGCGGGATACGTTGCTCGCGCCGAGGGCGAAAGGCGTGACGCTGCGCAGGCCATAGTAGAAGCGGAAGGTCAGGATCAGGAATGTCTGATGCCGTTCGATCAGGCGGTAAACCTTATCCGCCCGGTTGCGCCAGGAGGCACGCCGGTTGATCAACGCCGGACCGTAACGACGGCCAAGGTAAAAAAATAATTGATCCCCGGCAAAGCTGCCGATAAACGCCACCGCGATCACCCAGTGTAATTCCAGGTGCCCACGTTGCGCGGCAAAACCGGCCAGCACCAGGGGTGTTTCACCCTCGAGAAAGCTGCCGACGAGTAACGCAAGATAACCGTAATTTTCTATGAGAGAGGCAAGAGACATTCCTGGCACCATGAATTGCTGAACACTCACCGCACCAGGCTATCCGAAAACTGATCTGCCACTGGATACATGTTCACATCTGTTGATTTTAGAAAGAGTAAACCCGCCTATAGTGCCACAACTGCAAAAAAAAGCCCCGCGTAGTGGCGGGGCTCTACATGTCTTTTTGTTAAATCTTGTTATCGCGGCAACACACGGGTGGTCTGCATGCCTTTGGCCCCCTTATTGGCCTCAAATTCCACCTTCTGTCCTTCTGCCAGGGTTTTAAACCCTTCACCTTCTATAGTGGAGAAATGCACAAAAACATCCGGGCTACCATCGCTCGGCGTGATAAAACCAAAGCCTTTGGACTCGTTGAACCACTTCACAGTACCAGTTTGCATAAATACATAACCTCTTTCTTCGATTTAGTCTGCACGGACACGCCGCGTGTTGATGCGCGCTGAATCAAGAGATGGCAACCCATACGCATGGAAATAACCAGCCTTGGATGCAGCACGATCACGCCACCTGCGTACATCAAACGCCACTCAAAGCAGGGTCGGGCAACTCTACTTGAAGTATTTCCAGAAGACAATCGGCTGAGTCAAGGGCCGCGAGGGCGTTAAGATGACGCGTAAAGGACATGAACCTACGACATCTCCGGGATGTCTTCTCCTGGATCGCCAAAGCCTTTAACGCTTCCGGTTCATGAGGTATCGCGTTCGGCTAGCGTGATGCATTAGTATTCATTGATGCACTCGGCTGACACGGTGTGATCGCACTGTAAAATGGCCGCTACACACCCCTGGACACAGCGGTCTGTGCACGCGGTCATGCTACACATCAAGGGCAGACAGTCCGTCATGACGAAAGACTGCGGTACCCGGAAATTTTAATAACGAGACGGACACCCCATGACCAGCAGAAATTTCTGCGGCGAACGCCATGCATCCCGACACGTCTAAACCCAGGCGCCTACCGCGCAATGTCATCGTCCTGGGACTGGTCAGCCTGCTGAATGATTTTGCCAGCGAGATGGTCGTGCCCCTGATCCCTTTGTTACTGGTCTCCGTGTTGGCCGGGGGACCCGCGGCATTGGGCTTGATCGAAGGGGCAGCGGAAATGCTGGCCAACCTGCTCAAGCTGTGGTCCGGTCGGATGTCGGACCGTATAGGGCGACGGCGCAAGCCCTTCGTGATCGCAGGCTACCTACTGTCCAACCTGGCACGACCCCTGGTGGGTCTCGCCGGCCATTGGGTGACGGTGCTGATCATCCGTCTGGTCGACCGGACAGGAAAGGGTCTACGCACCGCTCCGCGGGACGCCCTCATCGCCGACAGCATCGACGATGCCGCCGCTGGCCGTGCCTTTGGCCTGACCCGCGCCCTGGATCATGCCGGGGCGGTGCTTGGGGCCTTGGCGGCCGCAGCCATATTGTATTGGGGCACCGATCGCCTGACGGTGGTGATCGCCGTGTCCACGCTGCCGGGACTGCTGGCGGTGGCGCTCATTGCCACGGCTGTGCGCGAACCCGCGCGCGCCCCGCGCGCGCCACACCCAACACCCCCTTTGCGCTGGGGGCGGATGGGACCCGCCCTGCGCCGCTATCTGTTGCTGATTGCCCTGTTCGCCCTGGGGCGCATCCCCGATACGTTTCTGCTACTGCGTGGCCACGAGCTGGGGCTATCGCCCGTGAACCTGCTCCTGCTGTGGGCGGGGCTGCATGCCCTCAAGTCCGTGGTGGCGGAGGTGGCCAGCCGTTGGGCAACGCGCCCGCGCCGGCGTGGGCTGATCCTGGTGGGTTGGGGCTGCTATGCCCTGGCGCTGGTGGGCCTGGGCGGGACGGAGTCCATAGCAGGATTATGGTATTTTGCCCTGCTGATGGGCGGCTACTACGGCCTCACAGAGACCTCTGAGCGGGCATTGATCCGCGACCTGGCGCCGGTGAACGAATACGGCACGGCCTTCGGGTGGTACCACCTGCTCAACGGGGTGGCCGCGGTGCTGGGGGGTGTGGGCCTGGGCAGTCTCTGGAGCCTGACGGGTAGCGCGCCGGCCTTCTTCCTGTCAGCGGCGGTCGCCGCCCTTTGTACCCTGCTGCTGTGGCGATTCCGCCCGGCCTAGGCTTCCTCGCCTACGGATCGGTGCTGGGTTACGCCCACCCAATACGCTAGTGTAGTGCCTCGCAATTATTGGAACCGTAATGATTAGCCCAGCGCACCCCACCGTCCCCTCTCCGTGCGGTTTGTGCCTCCCCGAAGGGGGCGGAGGGAGAAGGGACCCTGGGGTTTAAGCGAAGG
>JAYUFH010000223.1:0-4939 GCA_043738765.1 Pseudomonadota bacterium
TACCTATAATCTATCTCCTGCCACGTCGCATCAATAGGTGTTAGCCGTCGCACGCCGAAGACATAGAGATTAATCGTTACCCGGATTACACCTTCCCACCTGGAACGCCACCAGACTGGAATGCCGGATATGTTTCTGCAGTATGTCGCCCAGGTCCAGCGCCGGCTCCTGGCTGAAGGCCACGTCGCACGCCGTGCCCAACGACGCGCCCGTGGCCAGAGATTGCAGCAAGCTGTATTCGCCCCGGCTCAAGGGCAGTATCTCCACCGTCATCTGGGGTCGCAGCACCAGCCCCTGCTCGTTGCCCGCGGTCAAATCCAGCTGTTCGTCGCCGGCGTAATCCCCTTGGTTAACCTGCCAGATGCGCAGTATGGGATAGTCGGACGCCACCAGCCGTGCCGTGGGGTGGAGGAAGAAGCGCAGATCAGGGTGACGCTCAGTTGCGACAGCCGCGAGGGTCAGCGGGTCGAGTGGCGCATGCTCCGCGCCATGGAAGGCTTGATGCCAGGCCCATTCGAGGCGCGCCACATCTTTCAAGTAGGGTAGGGTCGCGGCCGCGGGAAATGTTTGCAGAAAATCAGCGAAGGCGTGGCCGACGTCGTGCAGGTTACCGCTGTGGGCAGGATACTGGCGAAGATAGCTGTCCGCCGCGTAGCCAAAGAAACCCGCTCCCACCAACCGCGTCACCACCGGGTACACGGCGGACAGTGCGCCAGTCAGGCTGGCGAAGACGTTGTTGCGGTAGACCTGCAGGCGCCGCTGGCCGGGGATGCGACCATCATGCAGCTGCGCGCCGAACCCCGTGTCGGCGTCCTCTAACACGGCCGCGGCAAAACCCTGTTGCAGATCACGCAACCCGGGCATGTTGTCGCTCCAGCAGTGCATCCGCCTTGCGCGCCTCACCCAACAGCACCGACAACGGCGGGATATCCGTATCCCATTCGATCAGGGTCGGTGTGGGGCCGAAGCGCCGCAATGCCTCGCGGTAGAGATCCCATACGGGTTGCGCCACGGGGGCGCCGTGATGGTCGATGAGCATGTCGCCGTCGTCGTAGTGGTTGACGGCAAAACCGGCGAGATGTATTTCCCGCACCGCTGCCACGGGGATGGCGCGTAAATAGGCGAGGGGGTCGAAGTCATGATTGACGGCGCTGACGTGGATATTGTTGACGTCCAGCAAAATCCCGCAGCCGGCGCGCGCCGCCACTTCCACCAGGAACTCCTGTTCCGGCATGGTCGAGTGGCGGTATTGCAGGTAACTGGAGACGTTTTCGATCAGGATCTCCCGCTGCAGATAGTCCTGCGTCTGGAGGATGCGCTGACCGACATGTTGCAGCGCTTCTTCCGTATAGGGCAAGGGCAGCAGGTCGTTTAAGTAGAGACCGCCCACGGAACTCCAGCACAAATGCTCAGACACCAGTCCCGGCGCAAAGCGCGTGATGAGTGCCTTCAGTTTTTGCAGGTGTGTCAGGTTGAGCGGGTCAGTGCTGCCGAGAGACAGGCCGACGCCATGCAGGCTCAGGGGGTAGTCGCGCCGCACCTGCTCCAGGAAGTTCAAGGGCGGTCCACCGTCGCCAAAATAATTCTCGCTGTGGACTTCAAACCAACCCGTGGCCGGGTGCGTCTCCACGACCTCGTGGTAGTGCTGGGCGCGTAGTCCGATCCCGGCCTGGGCCGGAATCGTGTGCGCTACCCTATCGGCGAGAGGGGTAGTGGACATTCGCTCTACTTTTTAGACACTACGGCGCCGCCGACAATCTTGTCGCAACTGCCTTGGGGTACGTAGATCCAGGCATCCTTCTGCCCGTCTTTCTTGGCGGTGCCAGCGCAGGCGCTGACGCTGGTCTGGCAGTCATTCTTGCCGGCCTTCACGATGCCGGCGCATTTCTCCATCTTCGGCGCGTCGGCGGCGAGGGCCATGCCCCCGGTGGTGACGCCGAGTGCAATAAGACTGCCGATGGCGGTGGTGAGTAAGGCATTACGTCGTGTCATGCTGATTCTCCTGTTGAGAGTAGGTGTAGTGATGAGTCGCAACTGTCGCCATGGTGCTTGATGAACGATGCAGCGGCGGGAGGCCTCCTGAAACGTGCCTCGTTTTGATTCTCGTCGGGCGCGCCCCGCACACCAAAAACTGCGCTAAACTTTTGGCTTGGTGCGCAGGGCGCGCCCGACATTTCTATTCAGTTTCGCATGTGGAGTCAAAGTTCGGAACGGACACAACTTAAACCCTGGTCGCGGCGTTGCTGGCATTCAAATTCTTGGACACAGTTCCAGGCCCAGACGTCTTTCAGGTCAGTCCCGCTAGGCGCCGCGTAACTTATCGCGGATGCGTTTCTTTGCGCCGGGTGTCAGTACCACATTCCGTTCCTCTGTCTCATGGTGCTCGGCGAAATACCGCGCAGCCTTGCGCAGGAACTGCATCTGTTGCTCAAAGCGCGCACAGGCGTCGCAGATCAGAAAATGAATGCGTACTCCCAGACGCTCACGCCACGACAGACGACGCTCATGTTTTTCCAGGACCAGTTGGGTGACTTCTTTACACGTGTACATGCGTCAGCCCCCCTTTCCCTGTTCGAACCAGTGATTTTCCAGGCACTCCCGCAGGCGCAAACGCGCGCGATGTAGCAGTACCCAGATGTTAGACGTTGCAACGCCGAGAACCTTACACGCCTCGTTGCCGTCCAGCCCCTCTATTTCACACAGGGTGAAGGCCTCCGCTTGGCGGCCAGGCAAGGCGCCGAGACAGTCGCTGAATACTGTCCAGAACTGCTGCTGTTCCAGGGCCGCGCTCGGGTTGTCCCACACCGAGGGCGGCGTGCGCCAGTGACTCCAGTTGTCGTCCTTGAACAGGGCGTCGAAGTCCTGGTCGGATCCAGGGGTGGTGTCCATGGTCTGCTCGCGCGAATATTTGCGCAGGTGATCGATGAGTTTGTTCTTGAGTATTCCGATCAGCCAAGTGCGCTCGGTGGAACGGCCGGCAAAACTTTCCTGAGCCTGCAGTGCCGCGAGCAAGGTGTCCTGCACCAGGTCTTCCGCCAGGGCGGCATCGTTGATCCTGAAATAAGCGTAGCGATAGAGGGTATCGCCGTGCTGCTCCAGCCAGACCTCGGGGAGGGAAAGCCGTATCCCCGTTGGGGAGGGTTTAGTCATGGCAGGTCGTTCCTTAATTAAACCTAAAAACAGTATTTGAACGCCAAGACGCCAAGAAAATAAAAACACTGTGAATGCAATACGCCTCACCCTTAGGGTGAGGTACTTCTTGGGGTGTTAAGCCTTGCAGACACTTGGCGTTTTTGACGTCTTGGCGGTTAGACTGCTTTTCTGGGTTAATTATTTATTATATGACCATGTAGACCGCTGGCAAGGCCAGCGGGTGCGAAAAAAGCCGGGTCTCGTTAAGTTTACTGCCGGTGGGCGGCGGAGGACAGGGGCATCGGTTTTTTCTCTCTGGCAGGCAGCGGCGTGTAGATGGCGTAGTCGCTGTGACTGTGTTTGGCGGTATACATCGCCACGGAGGCCCGCTGCAGCAGCTCGTCGGCGGTCTGGGCGTGTTGCGGGAAGATGGCAATGCCCATGCTGGCGCTGATAGCGATGCTGTTGCCATTCAGTATCATGGGTTCGGCCAGCGCCTTGAGGATGCGGCGTGCCGCGATGTCGGTGTTGGTTTTTTCCGGCGATCTCAGCAGAACGGCGAATTCATCGCCGCCGGAACGGGCGATGGTATCGGAGAGCCGCAGCGTCGCACGCAGACGCGTGGCGACCTCCGACAGCGCGAGGTTGCCCATGTCCTGTCCAAGGGTATCGTTGATCTCGCGGAAGCGGTTGAGGTTGGTCACCAACACCATCAGAGGTTGCTTGTCGCGCTGCGCTACCAGCAGGGCCTGTTGCAGACGATCCATAAAGAGGGCACGGTTGGGTAGGTCAGTCACGAGATCGTGCAGTGTCTGGTGTTCCATGACATCGACCTGCAGCTTGCGTTCGTGGATGTCGGTGACGGAACCGGACATGCGGATGGGCTTGCCGGTTTTGTCCCACAGGATCTTGCCCTTGTCCAGGACCCAGATGTAACTGCCGCGTTTAGTGCGCAGACGGTGTTCGGAACAGAACGAGCTGCTGCGGCCGTTGAGATAGTTGTCCAGCAGGGACAGGGTGAGTTCGCGGTCCTCGGGGTGAATGCGGCTGATCCATTCTTGTATGTCGTTGCCGATTTCCACGTCGTAGCCGACATAGCCGAGCATTTCCTTCCAGCGCGATGAGTAATAGGCCTCGTCGGTTTCGATGTTCCAGTCCCAGATGGCGTCGTTGGTGCCGCTCACCGCGAGCATAAAGCGCTCCTCGGTTTCGCGGCGCGCGCGTTCCGCCCGGCGGAAGCGCGAGACCAGATGCAGCACCATCAGGATCAGGGCCAGGAGGATGGCCACCAGGACCAGCAGCATGTTGAGAAACAGGGTTTTCTTTTTGAGTTTGTCGCCAACGCGCGCCACGACGATGCTGGGGTCGAGATGGGCCACCGGCGTGTAGAGCTTCTCGCCGTATTTGATATCGCCGAAACGCTGCATCAGTCCCTGGCCACGGCCGGAGACGAGGTAATCGAGAAATTGTTCCGCCGCCGCCTGATTGGCCTGGGGCACGTGTTGCTGGTTGACCACGATCGCGCTGTAGGTGTTACGCAGGCTGGGATGGTTTTGATAGAGGGGGGCGATCTCAGCCTGCAGGGTGTCTCGGTCGGCCAGGTAGGTTGCCATGTCCGTGAGGGTGTAGGCACCGAACAGGGCGGCCTGTTTCAAGGTGGAGGCGCTGCTGGCGCCGGTGTTTTCATAGCCCACCCAGTCGGGTTTAACGCCGGCCATTTCCCATAATTCATTGAGTTTCTTGTGGGCGCCGGATTGCACTACCGGGGTGAAAAATCGCACCTTCTCCCGCGCCAGACGCTTGAGGG
>JAYUFH010000224.1:0-1847 GCA_043738765.1 Pseudomonadota bacterium
GATAGTTTTTCATCCCAATCCGTGGCGCAGGTTAATATCAAGAGTCTCACGGCCTGTACAGAAAATAACGACAAAGGAGTTTTTATGTCCCTACTGCTAAATCAATCAAGAGTACGTAGCAAAGTATTGCAGGTGAGTGCGAGCAGTATCCTGGCCGGCCTGGCCATCATGTTGCCATTGCAAGCCAGTTACGCGACACCGGCTATCATGGCCCAGCTTTCCTCCTATTGCGCCAGTCACGGCGGAACATCGCGTGTGACCTCGTGTGCTGAATGTCATACCGGTACTGCGCCTTCCGATGACAATGCTACAACGTCTTCCGCGCGCCTGTACGAGTCCGGCAACTATAGTGCATTCTGTAGTGTGGCCGCTCCCACTCCTCCTCCTATTATTACCCCCCCACCGGTAATGCTTCCCCCGCCTGTTGAGATCACGCCGCCACCGAGACCCACACCGCCGCCGCGTGTGGAGCGTGAGCATAGCGAAGACTCATCCGGCGCACGCCAGGGACGCGAGAGTGATTCGGGCTCAAGCAGTCAGCGTCGCAGAGGCTCAACGTCGCGCTCTGATGACTAAGGCTTAAAGAGAAACATTGATGTCGATAGGAGGGGCGCAGGTGCGCCCCTCTTTTTTGGATGCCAGTATCACAGGTAGCAATGCGTGCGTGCTATTCAAGCAACCAAAGCTGACGCCAAGGGGGGATGTAAATGCAGAAGGTAGTGGCATTGCACATCGCCCCCAGCGGCGACTATCGCTACTGTTGCCAGGGCAAGCGAAATTATTTTTGGTCCCTATGGCAGAACGCGTCAGTACGCCGCGCCGCCATTACTCGGTCGTGACGTTGCCAGGCCATGCCTCCGGCATATCCCGGAACTGCAGTGCGGCCAGGCGCGCGTACAACCCTTGTTCCGCCACCAGTTCGTCGTGCCGTCCGCTGGCCACGATGCGGCCTTGGTCCATAACGATGATGCGATCGGCCTTGCGCACCGTCGCCAGGCGATGGGCGATGATGAGGGTGGTGCGGTTTTGCGTCAATCGTTCGAGGGCCGATTGCACCAGGCGCTCGCTCTCGGCATCCAGCGCACTGGTGGCCTCGTCCAGCAGCAACAGCACCGGGTTGCGCAGTATGGCGCGGGCGATGGCGATACGCTGACGCTGTCCGCCGGACAGGCGTAGCCCACGCTCCCCGAGGAAGGTGTTGAAACCCTCCGGTAGCAAGTCAAGAAAATCCGCCGCATGGGCCGCCTCGGCGGCACGCCGCACTGCGGCGTCGGACACGTCAGGGTGGCCATAGCGGATATTCTCCCATGCGTCGGCGCCGAAGATCACCGGGTCCTGGGGCACCAGGGCCAGGTGCCGGCGCAGCTCGTGGGGATCGAGGTTGCGCAGGTCGATGCCGTCGAAGCGGATGGTACCCGCGTTCGGGTCGTAGAAGCGCAGCAGCAACTGCAACACCGTGGTCTTGCCGGCGCCGGACGGCCCGACCAATGCAACCTTCTCGCCCGGGTGCAGGGTCAGTGTCAGCGCGCTCAAGGCCTCGGTGTCGGGTCGTGACGGATAGCGGAAGCTGACATCCTGTATCACCACTTCGCCACGCGCCGGTTGCGGCAGGTGGGCAGCGGTGGGTGGCGCGGCGATGCGCGGCTGGGTGGCCAGTATTTCCAGCAGCCGTTCGGCGGCGCCGGCGGCGCGCAACAACTCGCCCGCCACCTCGCTCAATGCGCCGACGGAGCTGGCCACCAGCACGGCATAAAACACGAAGGCGGATAACTGCCCGCCGCTGATTTTTCCGGCGAGCACATCGTGACCGCCGACCCACAGTACGACGCTGATGGCGCTGGACGTCA
>JAYUFH010000225.1:0-4894 GCA_043738765.1 Pseudomonadota bacterium
CGCAGCGCAAACCAGGACCACCACTGGCAACGCTGGAAGCAGATGCGTGCGGTGCAAGCAGGGAATTTGTTCTGGATTCCGCCGGATCTGATGCAGCGCCAAACACCGCGCATCCTGCAAGGCGCCGAAATGCTGTGCGCCGATCTTGAGCGGGCGCGCGGGCGGCGTTAGGGTATGGCGCGTCGATTACATCAGGGAACCTCTAAAAATTCGGAAATGTAGGGTGGGCATCGCCCACCAGCAGAAGTCTTTCGACGCCTCGTGTGGTGGGCGATGCCCACCCTACACACAGCTTTAAGATAAGCGCCATTCGCATCAGTGTCATCGACAACGCAAAGCGGCAACATAACCGCGCGTAACACTTAACGCCCGAAGAAACCCACCAAGTGGGCGCTCGCCATCATCATCGTCACCACCAGCCAGAACAACAGCACCCGCCAGACCAGGGCCACAACCCGCCGCACATGTCCCGCGTCCGGCAGTATTGCCGGCGTCACCAACCGGTTGCCATAGACATCTTCCTGTTCCGTGTCATCGCAGGATTCAAGATGCATGGCGCCGAGACCCGAGGCCAGCAGCGGTCCGCTATTGATATCCGACCACATGCCGGCGCGCCGGCGCCAGCAGTGCAGCGCGTCTTCGAAGCTGCCCATGATGGCGTAACTCAGGGCGGTAAGCCGCGCCGGTACCCAGTTGAGCAGATCGTCCAGGCGTGCCGCCGCCCAGCCGAACTCGGCAAAACGCTCGGTACGATGGCCCCACAATCGGTCCTGCACCGCCACCATGCGCTGCAGCGCCGCGCCCACGGGGCCGAGCAGCAGAAACCAGAACAGCGGCGAGCTGACCAGGGTATTGGTCTGCTTGAGCACTGCCTCCAGCGTGGCATGGGCGATGCCGGCCTCGCTCTGCTCCACCGACTCCTTACCGGTCAGTTTCTGCAGGGTGATCTGCGCCGCGGTCAGGTCGTTGTTTTCCAGGGCACTGGCTACCCCCTCCGTCACGCTGCTGATCCGATACAAATCGAGACAAAGATAAAGCAGACCGACGTTGAAGATAAACTCCAGCAGGCCAGCGACCTGGCCCAGCAGATACCAGGCCAGGAAGATGCCGATGCTCACCGGTATCGTCGCCAGAAACACCGCGCTCACTCCCTGAACGCGGGTGCCGGCGTTGAAGCGTTGCTCGATGGATTCAACCCAATCGCTGTAGGACTCCCAGACTTTCAACGAACCGCGATCCGGCAGCAGCCGGTCCAGCAGGATCGCGAACAATATGGTAACAAGGGTGAGTATCATGATGTATCCGGAAGTGATGACGGGTTCAAAATCGATTAATGTCTCGGGATGCAACGCCCTAGTTTAAATCAACCCGGCGCCACAAAGCGCCAGCGTGTTCGCAGTATACCCTCAGATCGCGGCCCGGTAACGCGGCCAATCGAAGAATGGCCCCGGATCGGTTTTGCGTCCCGGGGCGATGTCGGCGTGTCCGACGATGTGATCGCGCGTGATGCCGGGATAGGCTTGCATGAGGGCGCGGGTAACACGGGCCAGCACCTGATATTGAATGTCCTCGAAGGGTACATCGTCCGTACCCTCCAGCTCTATGCCGATGGAGAAATCGTTCACCCGCTCCCGCCCATCGCAACAAGATACCCCGGCGTGCCAGGCGCGCTCGTGAAACGGGACAAACTGAATCACCTCGCCGCTGCGGCGGATCAACAGGTGGGCGGAGACCTTCAGTCCATCGATGGTGCGGTAATAAGGATGGGCATTGAAGTCCAGGGTGTTACAGAACAACCGCTCGATGGCGTCACCGCTAAACACGCCCGGGGGCAGGCTGATATTATGGATAACCAGCACATCCACCGCGGTACCGGGCGGACGCGGGTCGACATTGGGGGAAGACACGAAACGTGCTGCGTCCAGCAAACCCTTTAACCGGTCGATTCTCATGGGGTGCTTGCAACCTTAAAATTTATATCGGTCAGATATCTATTACATATTACTAATTAACAAGTTAGCTTAAAACTGCTGTTTTATTCAGCATCCGTCGGCCTACCAGGGCACTGTTTTCCCTCTTGCATAAAATAGGTTATAGGTAAGACTTAAGCGACCGATATTAATGGAATTTTCGTTACCGTTCCCTATAATTGAACAGCATAGACGTAAAACCTGCGGCGACGTCCGGTCCTGTAGCCGGAGCGTCGGGCAAATACTACTTATTCCCTAGAGGAGTCTACTGATGGAAAGATCTAAAAAAACCCTGCTGGTGGCGGTCGTAGCGACCTGCCTGTTCAGCCTCAGTGCCCCCTCGGCCCAAGCCTACGAAGAGGGCGACGATGCGGCCATCATGCTGGATCTGTTATTACTCCGTCCGGCGGGTTTATTCGCCACCATCGGCGGCACGGTGATCTTCGTCGCCTCCCTGCCCATTTCCATTTCCACCTGGAGTGTCGGCAAATCATTCAATTCGTTTGTAAAACGACCGGTCGTCTATACGTTTATACGTGACCTGGGTGAAGAACATCCCTGATCGCGGGCGCGTCGCCGATGGCCACACCACCGGGTCGCACTCGGCCCGGTTATAGGCGTCGCATCAATAAGGCTCGAACCTCACTATCCTTCAGCACAATGGGGTTGGTCTTCATGCTGCTCCCGCGACAGTTCGCGACGATGTTGTCGACATCCTCCTCGCGCACACCATAGTCGCTTAAACGCGGCAACCCCAGGCGCTGCGCCCAGTTCGTCAGGGTATCGATCAACGCCTGCTGCGCGGCGACTTCCACGAGTTCATCATAACCAGCGAACAAGCGCCCTATCTCTGCATACTTTGCCAGTGCCGGATGACCCGCCGCGCGCCGGCGCAGCCCCTGGATGTTGATCTCCGTGGCGGCCGCCACCAGCGTTCCGCACACCACGCCATGGGGGATAGGGAAAAAGGCCCCCAAGGGTGAGGCGAGTCCGTGCACCGAGCCGAGACCCGCTTGCGCCAGGGTGATCCCGGAAAGCAATGCCGCATATCCCATGGCGGTGCGTGCCGCCACCGCCGACTCCCCTTGCTCGTACCAGGGCAGCAAGCCATCCCGCACCGCGCGCAAACCACTGAGGGCGAGGGCATCGGTAAACGCATTGGACTTGCTCGATACATAAGACTCGAGCAGCTGCGTCAGGGCATCCATGCCGTTGGCCGCGATCAGTTCGGGCGGACAACCGGCGAGCAGATCCGGGTCGACCAGCGCCACCCGCGGCACTAACAACTCATGCCGGAAGGATTTCTTGTAGCCTTGGGGACCCTGCACGCTCAAGACCGCATTTTTGGTCGCTTCACTGCCGGTACCGGCGGTGGTCGGTACGGCAACCAAGGGGGTGGATGGGCCTTTGTAAGGAATCTCCGGACCCACCCCCTCCAAGTGGTCCATGACGGAATTTCCATGGGGCAGGAGTCCGGCGATGGCCTTGGCTGCATCCAGCACGCTGCCGCCGCCGATGCCCAGCACCACCTGGATGCCCGCCGCGTGAAACTCCCGCACTGCATCATCCACCCATTGCGGCGATGGCTCCGTCTGTACACTACACTCCTGCCAAGACAAGCCGGCGGCGGACAGACCCTGAAGCAGCGGCGCCCAAAACGGCGACTGGCGCAACGAATGCCGGCCGGTCACCAGCAATACCCGTGTGCCAAACTCTGCCACCAACGCAGGCAACTGTTGGCGTACACCCGCCCCGAAAACGATGCTCGGCAGGCGCGCTACGGAAAAGTCCGCAAGGTTCAGGTTCACGCGGGGTTGGCCCGCGTGGCCAGCACAAAATCCACCACGTGTTGCGGTTGCACACGAACATTTACCAGCGTGACGTGCATGACACCCCCCTTGACGTTTTCCATTTTCGGTTGTATCCGGCCTTCAGTTGTACCCCTAATGCGCCGCAGCCCAGTACCGATCCACCCTGTCACTGTGGAAAACAACGTCTTATAAACCAGGACCGCACTCTACACAACCCGGCCACCGCCGGAAACCCGCTGGCTATCGGCTTATGCTGGAGTCGTGCTTCAGTTCGGTAGATAATCCGGCGCTGTGGCCGGATTGCCGGGTATCTGCGTGCAACACCTTCCGTCTACCCCTGTGTCTGACCTGGCAACACTGAAGAACAGGGTTCACCGATTTGAAGAAACATTGCTCAATCTTTTGAGGAGACAGTATGATGATTTTCCGGATTCAGAAGACTCTGCGTTTCGCCGGCCTGATGTCGGTCGTGGCCCTGGGCCTGGCTATGTCCGCTTGCGATAAAGGCATCGCAACCACCAGCGCCGGGTCGTCGACCGGCGACACCAGCATGCCGCCCGAACGACCGATGCTGGAGGCGGGCAACGCCGCCATGGGGAATTCCCCCGCCACCTCGACGGATTCCATCGCCTCGATAAAAGTTACCGTCAAGCTGAGCCCGGCACTGGCCAAACAAGCCGCTGCCACCGACGCCGTTTTCATCTTCGCGCGCGCCACGCAGGGTCCGCGCATGCCCTTGGCGATTGTACGCAAACAGGTTAAAGACCTGCCCGTCACGGTCATCCTGGACGACAGCCTATCCATGATGCCGCAGATGAAGTTGTCCAGCTTTTCCGAGGTTGTCGTCGGCGCGCGCATCTCCAAATCCGGCGACGCCATCGCACAACCCGGCGATCTTGAAGGTTATAGCGCGCCGGTCCAGGCCGGTAACCGGATCGTGGAGATAACCATCACCAGCGTGCACCCTGACAAGGGCGGCATGTCCGCCAATCCCCCCGTGGTGGAGGCCAACCCCGATTCCGGATTCGTCCATCCCATGAGTAACTTGTCATCGACCCTGCGCATTCCGCCCGAGGTCAAGGCGAAATGGAAGTCCGTCGAACTCTCGATCAC
>JAYUFH010000226.1:0-4892 GCA_043738765.1 Pseudomonadota bacterium
TTATACAGGCTCAGGTTGATGCGGTGATCGGTGACACGGCCCTGGGGGAAATTATAGGTGCGGATGCGTTCCGAACGATCGCCGCTGCCGATCAAACTCTTGCGCGTGGCCGCTTCCTGCGCCTGTTGTTTGCGACGCTCCGCATCCAGCAGGCGCGCGCTCAACACAGACAGGGCGCGTGCGCGGTTTTTGTGTTGCGAGCGTTCGTCCTGGCACTCCACAACGATGCCGCTGGGCAGGTGGGTGACGCGGATGGCGGAATCGGTTTTGTTCACGTGCTGGCCGCCGGCGCCGGAGGAGCGAAAGGTATCGATCTTGAGGTCGGCGGGGTTGATGTCGATGGCGTCCACCTCATCCGCTTCCGGCATGACCGCCACGGTGCACGCCGAGGTATGGATGCGCCCCTGGGTTTCGGTGACCGGCACGCGCTGCACGCGATGGCCGCCGGACTCGAACTTGAGGCGTGAGTATGCCCCTTGTCCCGCAATGCGCGCGATGACTTCCTTGTAGCCGCCATGTTCGCCGTGGCTGGCACTGACGATTTCCACCTGCCAGCCCTGCGTTGCGGCGTAGGCGCTGTACATGCGGAACAACACGCCGGCGAACAGCGCGGCCTCGTCGCCGCCGGTACCAGCGCGCACTTCCAGAAAGATATTGCGGTTATCGTTCGGGTCCTTGGGCAACAGGAGTTTCTGCAGTGCCTGTTCGAGTTCGGCGTGGCGCGCGTTGAGACGGGCGATCTCTTCTTCGGCCAAGGCGCGCATGGCATTGTCTTTGTCGTTGCGCATGGCGAGGGCGGCGTCCAGGTCGTTCTGGATCGCGTAATACTCACGGTAGAGATTGACCACCGGCAGGATGTCCGAGTACTCCATGGACAGTTTGCGGAACTGATCCTGCTTGCCGATGACGCCCGCGTCGGAAAGCAGCGCATTGATTTCCTCCAGGCGCAGGGACAGGTTCTCCAGTTTCGACTGGATCGACGGTTTCATCGACGGATGGCGGAGCGGGACATGATCAATCGTCGTCGTTCAGGTTGAAGAGTTTGCGCGCCGCCTTGAGCAGGTCGGCGTTGCCGTCGTGGTCGGCCTGTTGCAGGGCGGAACTCGGGGCGTGGGTGAATTTGTTGGTCAGCGCGCGCGCCAGTTGCGTCAGCACCTTCTGCGGGTCCTCACCCTTGGCGAGACGCTGCTGCGCCCGGTGCAGTTCCTGGTCGCGCTGGGCGTGGGCGCTTTCGCGCAGGGCGAGGATGGTCGGGACGGAGTCGAGGGACTTCACCCACTGCATGAAATCCACCACTTGGAGATCGATGATTTTTTCCGCCTCGATGGCCGCTTCCTGGCGCGATTGCATGTTCTGCGCCACCACCTGTTGCAGGTCGTCCACAGTATAAAGGTAGACGTCGTCCAGTTGGCCCACCTCCGGCTCGATATCCCGTGGCACGGCGATATCCACCATGAACATCGGCCGGTGCTTGCGGATTTTGAGGGCGCGCTCCACCGCACCCTTGCCGAGGATGGGCAACTGGCTGGCGGTGGAGGAGATGACGATATCCGCCTCGCTCAGACGATCCGGCATCTCGGCCAGGGAGATCGCCTCGCCGCCGCAGCTCTGTGCCAGCACCTGGGCGCGCTCGACGGTGCGATTGGCCACGATCATCCGGCCGACGCCTTGTTCCTTCAGGTGACGCGCCGCCAGCTCGATGGTCTCGCCCGCGCCGATAAGCAGCACCGTGCGTTCCGACAGCTGGCTGAAGATCTGTTTCGCCAGTCTGACCGCGGCAAACGCCACGGACACGGCGCTGGCGCCGATGGCCGTGTCGGTGCGCACCTGCTTGGCCACGGAAAAGGTTTGTTGGAACATGCGGTTCAGGATCTTGCCCGTGGTGCCCGCCTTGTGGGCGGTGGCAAAGGCCTCTTTCATTTGACCTAGGATTTGCGGCTCCCCCAGCACCATGGAGTCCAGCCCCGAGGCCACGCGGAAGGCGTGCTTGACCGCCTGGTCACCGGGGAACAGGTAGAGGTGGGGTGCCACCAGGGCCTGAGACAGGTGGTGATAGTCGCAGAACCACTCCACCGCGCGGTGATTTTCATCCGCTTCCAGGCGGCAGTAAATCTCAGTGCGATTGCAGGTGGACAGTATCGCCACCTCGTGCACCCCGGCTTGGGTGGTGACTTGGTGCAGGGCATCCGCCAGTTTTTCCGGGGCAAACGCCGCCTGTTCCCGGATAGAGACCGGGGCGGTTTTGTGGTTGATACCGAAGGTGACCAGGCGGTGCATGGAACGTGATCAGGCTCGGTCCGGCATGAATGGCTGCTGAAGGCGGGTAAAACAGTCCCTTTGCCAAGACTGCCACGTTGAATTGGGTGCCGGGGGGAACATAGCTTGGCATTTTCCGTTTTAATCCCGGAAAAGTCCATGTTTTAAAGGCCCCACGGCCGGCCTGGGCCGGCCACTGGCGGAAATTTGCGTGTACTATAATAATGTCTGTTGGCAGCGACACCCGAACCCGTGGTGGGTGGGTTGCGGAGAGAACCCGGTAGTTGCCCGCTGGTGGAACTAACGCAGGACGTTCGACGAATATTTTTTCCTGGGTGTTGTCCCAAGGTGACTGGTTAAATCAACGTGGATAGTGCGAGGCGATAGAGACAGGTATGAATAAAACCTTAGGCGGTATCACCCTGGGCGTGACGCTTTCCGTATTGGCGGGATGCGGCAGCATGGCCCAGCGTCCCACGACGACCGCCGCCAGCCCGCCGGCCAGTCCTGAGTCGGCGTTACCCGCCGTTGCCCTTTCCCCCGATCTTTTATATGACATGCTCCTGGGTGAGATTGCCGGCCAGCGTGGCCAGCTCGATGTCGCCCTGTCCAGCCTGCGGGACGCCGCGCTCAAATCCCGCGACCCCCGTCTGGTGGAACGCGCCACCCTGGTGGGCCTGTACGCGAAACGCCCGGCTGAGACCTTGGATACCGCGCGTCTGTGGGTGGAGTTGCAGCCGGCCAATCTCGATGCCCGTGAGGCCCTCGGCATGATTTTAATGGAGACCGGCGACACCCAGGGCGCGCAACAGCAGCTGGAGAAAATATTAACGCTTTCGCCGGATGCCCAGTTGGCGCAGGCCTATCTGCGGGTATCGGCGACCTTGGGACGGCAGCAGAATCGCACCGCCGCCCTGGGCATTATGCAATCCCTGGTGAGTATGCATCCGGAGAGCCCCGAGGCGCAGTTTGCCCTGGCGCACCTGGCGGTACGAGTCGGCGATCTGGGGCTGGCTTCCACTTCGATAGATCGGGCCCTCAGCATGCGCCCGAATTGGGAGGACGCGGCCTTATTCAAAACGCGTGTGCTCGCCTCGCAGAAAGACATGCAGAAGGTGCTCGCCTTCAACGAGGCGTATCTGTCACGCTATCCACGGGCCAACAACCTGCGGATGAACTACGCGCGCTATCTGGTGGACTTGAAGCAGTGGGACAAGGCGCGCGAGCAGTTCAAGCAAGTACTCGCAGCCTCGCCCAAGGACCCGGATGCCCTGTACGCCGTCGGCCTGCTGGCCTTGCAATCCAACTTGTTGGATGAGGCGCAGAAATATTTGACGCAGAATCTGGCTGTTCAGCCGGAGAACGACCAGGCGCGACTGTATCTCGGTCAGGTAGCCGAACAGCGCAAAAAGTATGATGAGGCGGCCAACTGGTACCGCGAGGTGGCGCCAGGAAATTTATACTTCGACGCACAATCGCGCCTCAGTCTGGTGATCGCCCTCCAAGGTGACCTGGCGGGCGGGCGCAAGCTGCTGCACAGCCTGGTGCCGGAGAACGAACAGCAACAGGTGCAGATCGTGCTCACCGAAGAGCAGATGCTGCGCGAGGCGAAGCAGCCCGAGGTGGCGTTGCAGGTGTTGACTGATGCCCTTAAGGACATGCCGGACAATGTGGACCTGTTGTACGCCCGCGCCCTGGTGGCGGAACGCCTGGGCAAGCTGGAGTTGCACGAGTCGGATCTGCGCAAGGTATTGCGCAAGGATCCAAAAAACGCCCATGCCTTGAATGCCCTGGGTTATACCCTCGCCGACCGCACCACGCGTTATAAGGAGTCCCTCGAATTGCTGGAGCAGGCACTGGCACTCAAGCCGGATGACCCGTTCATCATGGACAGCATGGGCTGGGTGCAGTATCGCCTCGGTCATCACACCGAAGCGGTCAAGTACCTTAAGTCGGCCCTGGAAAAGCGCCCGGACGCGGAGATCGCCGCACACCTCGGTGAGGTGCTTTGGGTGATCGGCGATAAGGCCGGCGCCGAGTCCGTCTGGTTCCGGGCCCTTAAGGATACCCCGGACAACGAAGTCCTCATGGGCGTCATCAAGAAATTCAAACAGTGAGGTGCTGGGCGCTGACCCTTCTGGTCCTGCTTACTGCCGGCTGCGCCACCCCTACCGTTCTCCCGCCGTTGGAAAATCCGCAGCGTGCCTGGCAGCTCCGCCAGGCACAGCTGTTGCCGTTGACCACCTGGAATCTGACCGGCCGGGTGGCCCTGCGCTCGGCCCATGATGGTGGACAGGCATCGTTGCGTTGGGAGCATACCCCCGCGGGACAGACCATCGACCTGAGTGGGCCCCTGGGCCGCGGTCTGGTGCGTCTGCAGCAGGATGGGCGTGGTGTGCGCCTGCAGGACAACGCGCAAAATGTCTACACGGCGGAGAACGCCGAGACCTTGCTGTTCAATGCCACCGGCTGGCACATTCCTCTGGATGGACTCAACTACTGGATACGCGGCGTGCCGGTGCCCGGCGTGCCGCAGCACCTGGAACTCGATGATCAGGGGCGATTGGCGGTGCTGTGGCAGTCGGGTTGGGAGGTGCGTTTTCTATCGTATACGCGCTTTGGCGCCCATGACCTGC
>JAYUFH010000227.1:0-12966 GCA_043738765.1 Pseudomonadota bacterium
GCGCGATGACCTGCTCGGCCAGACCGTGGCCGGCACGCCGTCGATGTTCGACTACAAGATTCATGCGGACAACGAGTCCATGTACAACACGCCGCCGACCTACGCCTGGTATATGGCCGGGCTGGTGTTCGAGTGGTTGCAGGCGCGTGGCGGCCTCAAGGGCATGGCGGAGATCAACCGGCGCAAGGCGGACAAACTCTACGCCGCCATCGACGGCAGCAACGGTTTCTACAAGAACCCGGTGGAACGCAGCGTCAGGTCCTGGATGAACGTGCCGTTCACGCTGAAGGATGCGGCGCTGGACGAGCCTTTCCTTAAGGGTGCCAAGGCCGTGGGCCTGCTGCAGTTGAAGGGCCATCGCTCCGTCGGCGGCATGCGCGCCAGCATCTATAACGCCATGCCAGAGGCGGGCATCGACGCCCTCATTCAGTACATGCAAGACTTTCAACGCAAGCAGGGCTGAGCCGTGTACAAAATCCTCACGCTGAACAACATCTCCACCGATGGTCTGGCGCGCCTGCCGGCCGCCACCTTTCAGGTCGGTGGCGACATCAAGGACCCGGACGGCATCCTGTTGCGTTCCTTCAAGATGCACGACATGGTCATTCCTGCGAGCCTCAAGGCGGTGGGGCGCGCCGGCGCCGGTGTCAACAACATCCCCGTGGATAAAATGAGCAAGCTGGGTATCCCGGTGTTCAACGCGCCGGGCGCCAACTCGAATGCGGTTAAGGAGCTGGTGATCGCCGGCATGCTGCTCGCGATCCGCCACATCGGGCCGGCGTGGGAGTTCTCGCGCAAGCTGCACGGTACCGATGCCGAGATCGGCAAGGCGGTGGAGGCGGGCAAGAAAAATTTCGCCGGTTATGAATTGCCGGGCCGCACCCTCGGGGTTGTCGGCCTCGGCGCCATCGGGCGCCTGGTGGCGAACGCCGCCATCTCTCTTGGCATGAAGGTGGTGGGTTTCGATCCTGGTCTCACGGTGGAAGGGGCGTGGCAGCTGTCGGCGGACGTGAAGAAGGCCGACAGCGCGGAGGAGCTGCTGCGCCAGGTGGATTTTGTCACGTTTCACGTCCCCCTCATCGACGCGACGCGCAAGCTGATCAACGCCGAGCGCCTGAAGATCATGAAGGACGGCGTGGTCATCCTGAACTTCGCCCGCGAGGGCATCGTCGACGACCAGGCGGTGAGCGACGCCATCAAGGCCGGCAAGGTCTACGGCTATGTGTGCGATTTCCCCAGCAACTTATTAAAGAATCACGAGCGCGTTATCACGCTGCCGCACTTAGGCGCCTCCACCGCCGAGGCCGAAGACAACTGCGCCATCATGGTCGCCGACCAGGTGCGTGACTTTCTCGAGAACGGCAATATCCGCAACGCGGTGAACTTCCCCGACGTGGTGGTGCCGCGGGAGTCCGCCTATCGACTGATCGTGGCGAATGCCAACGTACCGAACATGCTGGGACAGATCTCCAGCGCCATGGCGGCGGCAGGATTGAACATCAACGACATGGTCAATCGTTCCCGGGGTGATCTGGCCTATACCGTGGTGGATGTGGACAGCCCCTTGCCCGAAACCGTGCGTGCCCAGATCGCGGCCATACCCGGCGTGATGATGGCGCGCATACTCTGACACCCACAATGACTCAGGTGGCGGCATGAGCAGCGAAGAGCAGCGATTGCGTGAACTGCGCGAGCGTATCGACGCCCTGGACCAGCAGATCCAGGAGTTGATCAGCCAGCGCGCCCGTTGCGCCCAGGAAGTCGCCGCCGCCAAGCAGCAGTCCGGCAACCACGGCAGCTTTTACCGCCCGGAACGCGAAGTCGATGTGCTGCGGCGCGTGGTCAAGCGCAACCAGGGGCCGTTGTCGAACGAGGAAATGGCGCGCCTGTTTCGCGAAATCATGTCCGCCTGTCTCGCCCTGGAGTCGCCCCTGCACATTGCCTTTCTCGGACCGGAGGGGACCTTTACCCAGGCGGCGGCGCTGAAACACTTCGGTCATTCGGTGCGCACGTTGCCGTTCAACGCCATCGACGAGGTGTTCCGCGAAGTGGAATCCGGCGCCGTCCAGTTCGGTGTCGTACCCATCGAAAACTCCACCGAGGGCATCATCAATCATACCCTCGACATGTTTGTGAATTCGCCGCTGCGTATCTGCGGCGAAGTGGAGCTGCGCATCCATCACCATCTGCTGGCCAAGGGCAAGTCCCTCAAGACCATCAAAAAAATCGTGTCCCACAGTCAGTCCCTGGCGCAGTGCCGTGAATGGCTGGACGCCCATCTGCCGAAGCTGGAACGCGTCGCCGTGAGCAGCAACGCCGAGGCGGCACGCCTGGCGGCCAAGGATGCCAAGCTTGCCGCCATCGCCGGCAGCTCCGCCGCGGATATCTACAAACTGAACGTCCTGACAAAGAATATCGAGGACGAGCCGGACAACACGACTCGCTTTCTGGTCGTCGGCCGGCTGGAGACGCAGCCCAGTGGCGCCGATAAGACCAGTATGCTGGTGGCCGGACAGAACCGCGCCGGCGCGTTGGCCGCCCTGCTCGCGCCGTTCTCACGCAATCAGATCAACATGACGCGCATCGAGTCGCGGCCGTCACGCAAGGGCCTGTGGGAATATGTGTTCTTTCTGGATATCGACGGCCACGTCAAGGACGAGCGCGTGATCAAGGCGCTGGACGAGCTGGCGAAAGAGGTGGCCTTTATGAAACTGCTCGGTTCTTATCCGAAAGCGGTGCTCTGATCATGTCCCTCGACCTGCGTGAACTCGCCGTGGCCGGTGTGCGCGGCATCATCCCCTATCCACCGGGCAAGCCCATCGCCGAACTTGAGCGCGAGTACGGCGTGAAAAACGCTATTAAGCTGGCGTCCAACGAAAATCCCTCCGGCCCCAGCCCCAAGGCGCTGGCGGCGATGTCGGCCGTGCTGCCGGACCTGGCGCGTTACCCGGATGGCGGCGGTTTTGCCCTTAAGCGTGCCCTCTCTGACACCCTGGGCGTGGCCACTACGCAGCTCACCCTGGGCAACGGCTCCAGTGATATTCTGGAGTTCGCCGCGCGTGTGTTCGTCAACCCCGGTGACGAGGTCATTTTTTCCGCCCATGCCTTCGCCATCTATCCCATCGTGACGCAGGCGGTGGGTGGACGCGCGATGATCACACCGGCACGGGACTGGGGCAACGATCTCGGCGCCATGTTGCGCGCCGTGGGCGAGCGCACGCGGCTGGTGTTTATCGCCAATCCCAATAACCCGACGGGGACCTGGTTGACGCAGCAGGCCTTGCGCGATTTTCTCGATGCCCTGCCGGCGCGGGTGATGGTGGTGTTGGATGAGGCCTATTTTGAATACGTCGATGCACCCGGTTATGCCAACGGCATCGAATTGCTTAAGTATTATCCCAACCTCATCGTTGCGCGCACCTTTTCGAAAGTATATGGCCTGGCGGGTCTGCGGATGGGTTACGGCGTGTCGGGTGATGCCGCCGCCGATTTGTTGAACCGCGTGCGTCCGCCCTTTAATGTGAACAGCCTGGCCCTGGCCGCGGCCACGGCGGCGTTGGGCGATGTCGAACACCTGCAACGCGCACGCGCCGTCAACGCCAGCGGCATGCAGCAGTTAATCGCGGGCTTTAAAGCCTTGCAGCTCGAATTCCTCCCGTCCGTGGGTAACTTCATCTGCGTGAACGTCGGACAGGGCGCCGCCGTCTACGAAAAACTGTTGCGCGAGGGGGTTATCGTGCGGCCGGTGGCCAACTACGCCATGCCGGAATACCTGCGGATCACCATCGGCCTGGAGCAGGAGAACCGGCGGTTTCTCGGCGCGTTGCAGAAGGTGCTCGGTCGCTGAACGCGCGCGCTCTTTAAACATGGCACAATAGGTTTAGTAGGGTGGGCATTGCCCACCATCGTGCCCAATCGAGGCCCCGTCTGGTGGGAGATGCCCACCCTACAAATATTGTTTGAGGTGATTTTTAGTCTGGCGACCCCGCTGTCGCCTCTTTACCGGAGCCGTTCTATTTATGATTATTGTGATGCGATCCGATGCCACGGCCGAGCATGTCGATGCGGTGAACGACCATCTGACGGCGCTCGGTCTGACGGCAAATATCTCCCGCGGCGCCGAGCGCACCCTGATCGGCGCCATCGGCGACGACCGCAAGATCTCCAGCGAAGTCCTGGAAACCCTGGCGGGTGTCGAACGCGTCATCCGCATCCTCAAGCCGTACAAGATCGTCGCGCGTGAATGGCACGAACAGGATTCCATCATCCATGTCGGTGGCGTGCCCATCGGCGGGAACATGGTGCAGGTAATCAGCGGGCCGTGTTCCGTCGAAACCCCGGAACAGATGGCGGCCTCCGCCTCCGCGGTGCGCGCCGCCGGCTGCCGCCTGATGCGCGGTGGCGCGTTCAAGCCGCGCACCAGCCCGTATAGCTTCCAGGGCCTGGGCGAGAAGGGCTTGGAATATCTCATGACCGCCGGGCGCAAGGAGAAACTGCCGGTGGTCACGGAGCTTATGGACGTGCGTCAGCTCGATACCTTTTTAAAACACGATGTGGACGTGATCCAGATCGGCACGCGCAACATGCAGAACTTCGACCTGTTGAAGGAAGTGGGTAGAGTCGACAAGCCGGTGATCCTCAAGCGCGGCATGTCGGCGACCATCTCCGAGTGGTTGATGTCGGCGGAATACATCGCCGCCGGCGGCAATCACAAAATCATTTTTTGCGAACGCGGCGTGCGCAGTTTCGAGACGGCCTACCGCAACATGCTCGACGTCACCGCCATCCCGGTGCTGAAGCGCGAAACCCATCTGCCGGTGATCATCGACCCGTCCCATGCCGGCGGCAAGGCCTGGATGGTGCCGGCCCTGGCGCGCGCCGCCGTGGCCGCCGGTGCCGACGGTCTGTTGGTGGAGATGCATCCACACCCGAGCGAGGCCTGGTGCGACGCCGATCAGGCGTTGTCGCCGGAGCAGCTCAACCAGCTGATGGTGGAACTGCGCGGCATTGCCAAGGTTATTGGGCGGGGGCTTTGATGCGAGGTTTGTGGTTGTCACCCGCCTCGTGTGGCGCAGTGCAATTCTAAATAATTGAACATAGGACATGTGCTGCCCCAACGGGGGGAGGGCAAGGACGAGGGGGATATCCTTATTTCTGTCCCCCGCATCTTTCTTCCTGGGGGCAGAGAGGCTACCCAAGCACAAGTCGAAAATCCGGCGAGTCCCTTCCCCCTTCAAGGGGGAAGGTTAGGATGGGGGTGTAATGCTGAATGACTGGCAACGAGGATCAACGCAGTGACCCCAGGAATGAGAAGTCACTGCACAAAGACCTGCTTACCTAGTGTGGACAGAGCAGTCCATATTTACGGACCCCGGGCGGGCAAGCCCGGTGCTGTTGAAACAATGAATGTTTGAATAGAGGTGAATGGGGTTTTATCCACCAGGGTGGAATGTTTAGGTTACGCACCCCCATCCTAGCCTTCCCCCTGAAAGGGGGAAGGGACTAAACCGGGGTTAGTGGAAGGTTCCTGGTTGCGAGTGCCTGTGTCGCCAGCGTGCAGGAACCCGGGTATTGAGCGAGATTGCATCTCGATGACAGATGCCCTATCCAAAAGAACGAAGTGCTACAGTCGCGGCGTACTGAATGATTAAACAACTGACCATTATCGGCGTAGGACTCATCGGCGGATCGCTTGCACGCGCCCTGCGCGCCGCCGGCTATGTGCAGGAAGTGGTCGGGGTGGGCCGCAGTCTGACGAATCTGCAGCAGGCAGTGAGCTTGGGCGTGGTCGATCGCATCGAGACCTCTCTCAGCCGTGCCGCCAGTGATGCCGATATGCTGGTGTTGGCCTCTCCTGTGGGTGCCATGCCTGAGGTGTTTGCGGCGATCGCGCCGTATCTTTCCGCAAAAACGATTATCACCGACGTGGGTAGCGTTAAGGGCAGCATTACCGAGGCCGCACGCACCCATCTTGGCGCGCACTTCCGTCAGTTCGTTCCCGGCCATCCCCTGGCCGGGCGCGAGTCCAGCGGTGTGTCGGCGTCCCTGCCAGATTTGTTTCAAGGCCAGCGCGTGATCCTCACGCCCACGGCGGAGACCGATGCCGCTGCCGTGAAGGCGGTGGAAGGCATGTGGCGCGCCGCCGGCGCCGCCATCGTCACCATGCCGGTGGCGGAACACGACGCCATACTCGCCACCACCAGTCATCTGCCACATCTGCTGGCCTATGCGCTGGTGAATCAGTTGGCGCAAGCGCCGGCGACGCGCCGGGTATTCGATTTCGTCGGTAATGGCTTTCGCGACATGACACGCATCGCCGCCAGCGACCCGGTGATGTGGCGGGATATCTGCCTGGCCAATCGCACGGCCGTGTTGCAGGCTATCGGCGGTTATCGCGGGCAGTTGGACAGGCTCGCGCAGGCGATCGAAACTGCGGATGCCGCCGAACTCGAAGCGTTTTTCACCCGCGCACAGGCGCAGCGCGCCGGCCTCGACCGGAAATAATTTTTACACATTGTGACTCTTAAGGAATTCCCATGACGTCCACGCGCATTGACTATCGTGTGCAACCCGGCGGCACCCTCTCGGGACAAGTGCGGGTGCCCGGAGACAAGTCCATCTCGCATCGCTCCGTGATGCTGGGTGCGCTGGCCGAGGGCGTGACCCACGTGACGGGCCTGCTGCAGGGCGAGGATGTGCTGTCCACCCTGGCGGCGTTCCGTGCCATGGGTGTGCGGGCCGAGGGACCGCAGGACGGTCGCTTGATGATTCATGGCGTGGGCCTGCAGGGCCTCAAGGCCCCGGCGGGGGAATTGGACATGGGCAACTCCGGCACCGCCATGCGCCTGATGGCCGGCATCCTTGCGGGTCAGCGCTTTGATTCGGTGCTCACCGGCGACGACTCCCTGCGCCTGCGACCCATGAACCGGGTGGCTGTGCCGTTGACCGGCATGGGTGCGGTGATCCATACCGCCGAGGGCGGGCGTCCGCCCTTGCTTATCAAAGGTGGTCAACCTCTGCACGGCATCGACTACGTGATGCCCATGGCCAGCGCCCAGGTGAAGTCGTCGCTGTTGCTGGCGGGACTGTATGCCACGGGGGAGACGCGGGTCACGGAACCCGCGCCCACGCGGGATCACACTGAGCGCATGTTGCGCGGTTTTGGTTATACCGTGTATACCGATGGAACTCCCGACCGCATAAACGATTCAACGCGACGTGGGGCTTCAGGGCGCTCGGTTACAACGCGGGGAGCGTCAGGGGCGCACACCCATATCTGGCTAAGCGGGGGCGGGCGGCTACTGGCCTGTGACATCGATGTGCCGGCGGATATTTCGTCCGCCACCTTCTTTCTCGTGGGTGCTTCGATCACACCGGGTTCTGATATCACACTGCAACATGTCGGCGTCAATCCCACGCGCATCGGGGTATTAAATATCCTCACGCGCATGGGAGCGCAGGTGGAACTGCAAAACCGCCGCGAGGTGGGCGGTGAACCCGTGGCGGACATCCGCGTGCTTGGTGGTCGCCTGCAGGGCATCGCTATTCCCGAAGACCAGGTGCCCCTGGCCATCGATGAATTTCCGGCACTCTTCATCGCCGCCGCCTGCGCCGAGGGGGAGACAGTGCTGACCGGGGCGGAAGAGCTGCGTGTGAAAGAAAGCGACCGCATCGCAGTGATGGCCACGGGCCTGCGTGCCCTCGGCATCGCCGCGCGGGAAACCCTCGATGGCTTGGTTATCCAGGGCGGCCGTCTGCAGGGCGGCACGGTGGACAGCCACGGCGATCATCGCATCGCCATGGCCTTTGCCATGGCGGCCTTGCGTGCCAGCGGACCCATCACCGTGCGGGATTGCAAGAACGTCGCCACCTCCTTCCCGGATTTCGTGCCCCTGGCCACGGCCGCCGGGCTCAAGCTGCATGTCGAGACCGGACGATGAGCGTGCCGGTAGTCACCATCGACGGTCCCGGGGGCTCGGGCAAAGGCACCATCAGCCAATTGCTCGCGGCGCGTCTGGGCTGGCATTATCTGGACAGTGGCGCCCTGTATCGGGTTCTGGGGTTGGCGGCCCAGGATGCGGCCATTCCCTTGGCGGATGCCCCGGCGCTGGCAGGGCTGGTGAACCAGCTGTCGCTCGCCTTTGAACCCCAGGCGGATGGCAGCCCCGCCCGTGTGTACCTTAATAAGCAGGACGTCAGTGCCCGGTTACGCACCGAGGAATGTGGCCGCTGGGCCTCGGAAGTCGCGGTTTTGCCCCAAGTTCGTGCAGCCCTGCTGCAAAAACAACACGATTTCCATCGCCCCCCGGGTCTGGTGGCGGATGGGCGTGACATGGGCACCACGGTTTTCCCCACGGCACAGCTCAAGATTTTTCTTACCGCCAGCCCGGAAGTACGCGCCGAGAGGCGTTATAAACAGTTGAAGGAAAAGGGGTTGAATGTTAGTCTTCCGCTCCTTTTAGGGGAGATTCGTGCGCGTGATGCGCGTGATGCCGGACGTGAGGCGTCGCCGCTCAAGCCTGCCGCCGATGCCGAGATGCTCGATACCTCGAGCATGCGCATTACCGAGGTGGTGAACCACATCTTGGCTCGGTTGCAGTCGCGTTTGGACGTGTGAAGGTTCGTCGTTTTCACATCGAGCAAGCGCCACGTCTATTGGATCTCATTTTATTTTCATCAACATCAAACCCGCAACGGTCAGGATGACGGATAGCGGATTTACGGGATGAAGCGGCCTCGCCGACCATTCCCACAACAGGACCACACATCAACATGACCGAAAGTTTTGCCGAGTTATTCGAACAGAGTCTGATCACCGCCCCCATGCGTCCCGGTGGCTTAATCATCGGAGAAGTGGTGCGCGTGGATAGCGAAGTCGTCGTGGTTCACGCCGGCCTCAAATCCGAGGGCGTGATTCCCGCCGAGCAGTTCCGCGATGCCAACGGCAATGTGACCGTCAAGGTCGGCGACATGGTGGAAGTCGTCGTCGAGAACCTCGAAGACGGCTTCGGCGAAACCCGCTTGTCGCGCGAGAAGGCCTGCCGCGTCAAGGCATGGGATGTGCTGGAGAAGGCTTATGAAGCCCAGTCCGTTATCACCGGCATCATCACCGACAAGGTCAAGGGTGGCTTTACCGTCGCGATCGATACGATCCGCGCGTTCCTGCCCGGCTCCCTGGTGGACGTGCGCCCGGTGCGCGACTCCACCTACCTCGAAGGCAAAGAGCTGGAATTCAAAGTCATCAAGCTGGACCGCAAGCGTAACAACGTGGTGGTCTCGCGTCGCGCCGTGGTGGAGACGGAAATGTCCGCCGAGCGTGAATCCCTGCTGTCCAATCTGGAAGAAGGGCAGATCGTCAAGGGCGTGGTCAAGAACCTCACCGACTACGGCGCCTTCGTCGACCTGGGCGGTGTGGACGGCCTGCTGCATATCACCGACCTCGCGTGGAAGCGCGTGAAGCATCCGTCCGAAGTGCTCACCATCGGCGACGAGATCGAAGCCAAGGTGCTGCGTTTCGACCGCGAGCGTAATCGCGTGTCGCTTGGCCTGAAGCAACTGGGCGACGATCCGTGGGTGGATCTGGCGCGCCGCTATCCGGAAGGTACCCGCTTGTTCGGCAAGGTCACCAACATCACCGACTACGGCGCCTTCGTCGAGATCGAAGAGGGTGTCGAGGGCCTGGTGCACGTGTCCGAGATGGACTGGACCAACAAGAATATACATCCCACCAAGGTGCTGCAGCTGGGCGACGAGGTCGAGGTGATGGTGCTGGATATCGACGCCGAGCGCCGCCGTATTTCCCTCGGCATCAAGCAGTGCCAGCCCAATCCGTGGGAAGAGTTTGGCGCCACCCACAACAAGGGCGACAAGGTGCATGGCCAGATCAAGTCCATCACCGATTTCGGTGTGTTCGTCGGCCTGGATGGCGGCATCGACGGCCTGATTCACCTGAGCGACCTGTCCTGGGGCCGTCCCGGTGAAGAAGCCGTGCGCGACTTCAAGAAAGGCGATGAGATCGACGCCGTGGTACTGGCGATCGATCCGGAGCGCGAGCGCATTTCCCTCGGCATCAAGCAGATGGAAGGCGACCCGTTCACCAATTTTGTCGCGGAAAATGGTAAGGGTAGTGTCATAAAAGGCATCGTTACCACGGTTGACGCCAAGGGTGCAGTGGTTAAACTCTCAGAAGAGGTGGAGGGTTATTTACGCGCCTCGGAGCTGTCACGTGACCGTGTGGAAGATGCCCGTTCGATCCTTAAAGAGGGCGATGAGGTGGAGGCCAAAATCACCACCATCGACCGCAAGACCCGTAAGATCTCCCTCTCGGTGAAGGCCAAGGATATGGAGGAAGAGAGCGAGGCGGTCCAGGAATACACGCGCAAGGCCGCTGGCGGCGCGTCGACCCTTGCTGACAAGCTGAAAGAGAAACTGGTCAACAAGGACGGCTAAGAGCTGTTATCGAGTTCAGGCTGATTCCTGAGGGCGCTATACATGACCAAATCAGAGTTGATCGCGTTATTGGCGGCGAAACAGCCGCAGCTGGATTACCGGGATGTCGAACTCGCCGTCAAGGAACTGCTCGAGCAAATGTCGGCGGCCCTGGCGGCGGGGGAGCGCATCGAGGTGCGGGGTTTTGGCAGTTTCTCGCTGCATTACCGTCCGCCGCGCATGGGCAGGAACCCCAAAACCGGTGATTCCGTCGAGGTGCCGCACAAGCACGTGCCGCATTTTAAGCCCGGCAAGGAACTACGGGAGAGGGTCGATCTCTGATGAGTATCTGTATTGGATGATGGCTGGACCATCGGTTAAAAAAACGGCATGCGGACTACCCGGTGCCGTTTTTTTTGGCCACCGGACCGACCAAAGGATATTGCGGGCGATGGTGCATTGTTATCCGGACGCGGTATCCTGCATGTTGGTGTCATAGCCGAATCGACGGGGGCGACATGAAACGATTTCTGTATGCATTTGTAGCGATCGTTATGTTGGCGCTGGGCCTGGGCTTTGCCTACAAGAATGCCCAGATCGTCAACGTGGACTACTATTTCGGGCTGCACTGGGAAGGGTCACTGTCTCTGCTGTTGCTCTCGACCATGACACTGGGTGTATTGTTGGGCCTGGTGGTGGGGCTGGGCATGTATGTGCGCATGCAACGCCAGTTGGTGCGCGCCCGTCGTGAGATACGCGAAATCGAACAAGAGGTGCAGAATCTACGCGCACTGCCGATCAAGGATGTCCTTTAGTCTTCTGCCGAAGCCATTGCCCATGCCCACCGTAGCGGCGAGTGACCTGTTGATGTTGCTGTTGCCCATTGCCGCCGCGTCTGGTTGGTGGATTGCGCGCTACGACCAGCGGCATCGTCGCAACGATACACCCCGCGATCTGCCGAAGGCGTACTTCAAGGGGCTCAACTTCCTCTTGAACGAGCAACCGGACAAGGCGATTGAGGTGTTTATCAAGGTGCTGGAGGAGGATGCCGGCACTGTCGAAACCCATCTTGCCCTGGGCAACCTGTTTCGTCGGCGCGGCGAGGTTGAGCGTGCCATACGCGTCCATCAGAATCTGATTGCCCGTCCTACGCTTGATAAACAACAACGGTCTCAGGCCCTGTTGGAACTGGGGCAGGACTATCTCAAAGCCGGGTTGTTCGATCGCGCCGAAAACCTGTTCCTCGAGCTGGCCGAGATACGTTTGCATACCGAGCAGGCCCTGCGATTCCTGGTGCAGATCTATCAACAGGAAAAAGAGTGGGACAAGGCGATCGCTACCAGCCGCAAGCTGGCCCGTGCCGCGGGCAAGAATCAGGATCACGTCATCGCTCAATATTATTGCGAGCAGGCGGAGCGGGCCATCCTCGATAAGGATATGCCAGAGGCACGCAAACTCGTGACGGAAGCCCTGGGCTGCGATAGCGATTGCGTGCGCGGCAGCATGCTGTTGGGACGCATCGAAACCTTCGAGTCGCGGCCGCGCGAGGCGATCAAGGCCTGGAAGCGCGTCGAACAGCAGGACCCGCTGTATCTGGGCGAGGTGGCGAACCAGATTGCCGCCAGTTATCGTAGTCTCAACGATGAGGCGGGTCTGTACGACTACTTTTCCAGTGTATTGCAGCGCAACGCGAATGTGTCTGTGATGCTGGCGCTGGCGGACATTGTCAAAAACCGCGATGGCGTGGATGCGGCGGAGGACTTTGTCGCGGCTTGGCTGCGCAAACAACCTTCAGTGCATGGTCTGCACCGGCTCATCGAATTAAATATGGTTGAGGCCGATGCCGCGACCCGGTCGGATCTGGTTTTATTGTGCGGAATCATCGAGCGCCTGATGGAACAGCAGCGTGGTTATATCTGCCAACAATGTGGCTTCCGTGGAAAAATTTTGTATTGGCAGTGTCCAGGATGCCAGCACTGGAACACAGTCAAACCCCTGCTTAACATGATGGAGAGCCCGGAGGAGGGCAAGCGGCATGTCTGAACCCCGCAGTGACGTCACCGGCCCACGCATTATCGTTGCCTTGGATTTCGCCGATGCGCAACAGGCGCTGACCTTCGTTGCCGGTCTCCCGCCCGCATTGTGCCGCCTCAAAGTGGGCATGGAGCTGTATACCGCCGCGGGTCCGTCCATCGTCAAGGCACTGGTCGACCGGGGGTTTGAGGTTTTTCTCGATCTTAAATTTCACGATATACCGCAGACCGTGGCCCGGACCTGTGCCGCCGCCGCGCGTCTGGGCGTCTGGATGCTGAATGTGCATACCTTGGGAGGTATGGACATGCTGCGCGCCGCGCACGACGGCGTGGCCGGCATGCCGCGGCCGCCACTCCTCATCGGCGTTACCGTGCTTACCAGTCACGCACCCGCCGATCTCGTGCAGATCGGTTTATCCGCAGACGCCCAAGGACAGGTGGAGCGGCTGGCCGCGTTGGCGCAGGCGGCGGGTCTTGATGGTGTGGTGTGTTCCGCACTGGAGGC
>JAYUFH010000228.1:0-1832 GCA_043738765.1 Pseudomonadota bacterium
CGGCATGCCAGAGGCGACGCCCATAACGAAGTTGTATTCGAGCGGACCCTCGTACATGCCCGCCTCTCGGTACATTCCAACGCAGCGGACGATGCCCACGTCGAAGCACTCGAATTCAGGCAGGGATCCGGCCGTCTTCATCACATCCAGGAAGGCCTGGACCTTGTGGACCGGGTTATCAAACAGGATCGGCTTCCAAGCCCAGCTACCGTCTGCCCTGGTCTTGAGGTAGTTGAGCGACCCCGCATTACAGGCCGCGATCTCGGGGCGCGTGTAGCGCACGCATTCCAGCGCGTCGTCGATGTCAGGGCCAATCACGCCTGTGGTGTGATTGATGATGACACCCGGGCAGGCTTCGCGGATCGCCTGTTGCACTTCGCCGGAGAGCTTCGAGTCCCAGCTCGCGACGTGACCCCGTCCTGGTTCCTGACGACGCAGGTGTATGTGCATCACGCTCGCCCCGGCGTCGTACGCCGATCTGGCTTCACGAGCCATCTGTTCCGGTGTGACCGGAACGTGATGCTGAACAGGATCGGTCAGCACGCCATTAAGCGCGCAGGTAACTACGGCTTTGTCGCTCATGAATCGTTTTCCTCGCCATTAGCGCTGCCTCGTTAGCGGCGCTCGCTGAATGATGAGAGAGCCTAGACAGCGCTGCGCCGATCGTCTTGCGCCGATAAGCTGTCCTGGCGATTCATGGTCAAACGCCAAGCTGCCGTGAGGCGAGGTCCTTCATGATTTCTTCAGATCCACCGCCAATCATCACGACCTTCACCTCACGGTAGATGCGCTCAGAACGCGTGCCGCGCATGTAGCCGGCTCCGCCGAGAATCTGGATCGCCTGGTCGGCACAGAACTGCATGGCCTGCGAGGCAAGCACCTTGGCCATGCAGACTCGGGCCACGAGATGAGCAGGGTTGTCGGCCTGGTGCTGAATACGCCAGGTCAACTCATGCACGAGGCTACGCGCCGCATCGATCTTGAGCGCCATGTCCATCAGTTTGTGACGGATCACCTGGCGTTCCGAAAGCAGTTGGCCAAAAGTCTTGCGCTGCTGCGCCCAAGCTAGCGCCTCCTCGTAACAAACTTGCGCGAAGCTGTATGCGAGCGCGGCCAGATAGAGCCGTTCGCTGTTGAAGTTCTGCATGAAGGCGCGGAAGCCCTTGTGCTCCTCGCCGACAAGGTCGGTCACGGGGACTCGACAATTATCGAAATGCAGATGCGCCGTGTCGGAACACCACCAGCCCATCTTGTCCAGTTCCGTGCGCGTCAGGCCGGGCGTGGCGCCGTCGATCGCGAGAATGGAAATCCCGTTGGCGCCCTTGGCCAGAGGGTCCGTCCGCACTGCCGTAATGATGACATCGGCGCGCATGCCCGAAGTGATGAAAGTCTTCTCGCCATTGACGATGTAATGGTCGCCAAAGCGTTCCGCCCGCGTGCGCAGTTGCGCGACATCCGAGCCGCCGGAGGGCTCGGTCACGGCCAGTGCCGGAATCCACTCGCCGGCGATGACTCTGGGAACGATGCGCTGCTTGATCTCCTCATTCCCGGATGCGATGAGCAAGGGCATCGTGATGCTGTGGGAATTGATTGAAGCTTGCACGCCGCCCGCGCCGCAGCGAGCGAACTCCTCAGCCAGAACGATGGAGTAGAAGGCATCGGCGGGTGTACCACCGAATTCCTCGGGATAGCCGACAGAAAGGTAGCCCAGCTCGCCGAACTGACGGTACAACTCGCGGGGAAAGCGGCCTGCTTCATCCCAGGCGCCGACATGCGGAGTGACCTCGCGTGCGATGAAATCCCGAAGGCTGGCGCGGAACTGTTCGTGCTCG
>JAYUFH010000229.1:0-1831 GCA_043738765.1 Pseudomonadota bacterium
CTCCAGATCGTCGTGACCGACCTGTCGAAGCACAAAAAAAACGAAACCAAGATCCAATACCTCAACCAGCACGACCCGCTCACCGGACTGTGCAACCGCCACTTCTTTCTCCTGGAGTTGGACAAGGCCGTCGCCGCGGCCAAGTCCGGCGGCCACAGCAGCATGCTCTACCTCAATCTGGAACAACTGGGACAGATCAATACCGAACTCAGCTACGCCGCCGGCGACCGCCTGTTGTTCAAGGTGGCCAAGCTGTTGCGCGACAAAGTGCGCGAGCAGGACCTGGTGGCGCGTTTCGGCGGCGATGAATTCACCGTACTGCTGCCTGGCGTCGATGAAACCAGCGCAAACAACTTCGCGGATGATATCCGCAAGGCGATGAAAAAACTAAACCTCAGCGAGAACGGAAAAGATCACGAATGCCAGTGCTGCATCAATGTCACCTCCATTGACGCCGGCAGCGAAAGCTCGCAACAAGTATTGACCCGCTCCTATCGCCACTACACGGCGTCCCGCCAACCCCAACGACCTGCCGCCAAAGCTCCGCAAGCAACTACGCCCGCGCCCAGCTTTGCACCCAAGGCGGAAACCGCGCCAGCGGACAACGCAGCACTTACCCCATGGAGACAGCGCATCCGCGCGGCCCTCGACAATAATCGCCTGCAGCTGATGTTCCAGCCTATCGTCAATCTGCACGGCGATCCGGCAGAGGCTTATGAAGTACTGCTGCGCATGCAAGACGAGCAGAACGAAACCATCAGCGCCGCGGAATTCATGCCGGCCGCCGAGCAACTCGGCCTGAGCAGGGAAATAGACCATTGGGTCGTCAAAAACGCCATCGCAGCACTCAAGCAACACCACCAGGCCGGTACGCACACCGATTTCTTTATCAATCTTTCCGTCATGGCGCTCCAGGACGAGACCCTGGCCCTGCTCGTGATGCAATCCCTGAAGGAAGTCGGACTCAAAACCAGCACGCTGGTGTTTGAAATCCGCGAAGACATCCTGGTGGACCATCCGCGCGATGCCTTCACCTTCATCAGTTCCCTGAAAAGACTCGGCTGCCGCTTCGCCGTGGATAATTTCGGTGTACGCCTGAGCGCCTTCAGCCAAATCCAGAAACTCGATATCGACTTTCTCAAACTCGACGGGTCGCTGATCGAAAACCTGACCAACGACCTCGTCAGCCAGACCATCACCCAGGCCCTGTTCCAGATCGCCAAGGCCATGGAAAAAGGCATCATCGCCAAATCGGTGCAGGACGCTGAAAGTCTGGCGCTGCTGTGGAATTACGGTGCGGACTACGTGCAGGGCAACTATTTCCAGGCCCCCTCGCAGAATCTCGACTATCAATTCTCCGGCGAAAGCATCGACTCCGACCAGGCCGTAGCGGGCTGGGCCAAGACCAGCGGCTGAACCTGGAGTGCGGGGCTCGCCCCCCCCTCTGCGCGAAAGCGCGGCCAGCCACGCGCCACATCGCTGCGTCCAGCGCACCTAAAGTACGTGCCGTTCGCAGTTTCCCTCCCCCACCTGCATAGACGGCTTGTCACCGCCCGACACCAATAGTACCCTTTCCGCTTTCCTCTGGCCTATACCAGGACTCACCGCTAACCCATGACGCTCCAATATATCTACACCATGCATCGCGTGGGCAAGGTCGTACCGCCCAAGCGCGAAATCCTGAAAGACATCTCGTTGTCGTTCTTCCCCGGCGCCAAGATCGGCGTGCTCGGCCTGAACGGTTCGGGCAAATCCACCCTGTTGCGCATCATGGCCGGCATCGACACCGAACATAACGGCGAGGCGCACCCGGCGGCCAACATCAAGATCG
>JAYUFH010000230.1:0-12928 GCA_043738765.1 Pseudomonadota bacterium
CCCAAGGGCAAGGTGCTGATGATCGATCCGTGGCTCAAGAACCCGGCCAATCCCAATGCCAAAGACGGCAAGGATCCGCTGGCGAGTATCAATCGCGCGGATTACATCCTCATCACCCACGGCCACTCGGATCATGTGGGCGAAGCCGTGCCACTGGCGAAAAAGACCTGGGCACGCCTGGTAACCAACTTTGAACTCGGCTCCAACATGGCCAAAGTGCTGGGCTACCCCAAGGAGCAGATGGGCTATGACACCCTGATGAACATAGGCGGGGAAATCACCATCGCCGACGGCGAAGTAATGGTGGCCATGACCCCGGCGATACACTCCAGCGGTCTGGGCAATCCTTATGCCGGCGACACCGGGCCGGACATGATTGACGGTGGCAGTCCCGCGGGCTTTGTCATCAAGATCAAAGACGGTCCGACAATTTATGACACGGGTGATACCGCCTACTTTTCCGACATGAAACTCATCGGCGAAAACTATGCACCGGACGTGGCCCTGATCAACATCGGCGGGCACTTCGGCATGGAGCCGCCCATGGCAGCCAAGGCCGCCATGGCGGTACAGGCAAAGACCGTCATCCCTATGCACTATGGCACCTTTCCGGTACTGACCCAAAGTCCGAAATCCTTCATCGATGCCCTCAAGAATAAGAATGTCCATGTTCTGGTCATGGAACCAGGCAGCAGCCTGACATTTGAAGGCAAAACCATCAAAACAAAAAACTGATGCCATCGCACCGTCACCCAAATCAAGGGTGGTGGTGCGATCGAGTGATACAAGCCTAAGCAATCACCCCCACTTGCCATCACCCGACATGCTCCCAGCCTGTTCTGCGCGGTGACGCACTGCCGCAGCGTGCCGCCGCGTTTGATTGCCGCTAATATTTCTTGATCAAGTCCATCCTGTTACCATCGCGCCGCATCTCCAGCCGTCCCAGGAACGACATGCCGAGCAACGGCGTATCGGGTTGCGAGCCCTCGATGACACCGGCTTCGACATTACGCAGCTCGATCTCGCCGATCTTGACCCTGTCCAGGGTCAAGCCATAGATCTTAACGAAACCCGAGGCGGTCTTGGCGATGCCGGGCTGGCCCTTTTCATACTCGATACCAACACGTTTCGCCGTTGCGATATTCATGGCGATGGTGTTGGCGCCGGTATCCACTAAAAAGGTAAGCGGCACGCCGTTGATGCTGCCCTCCGCATGGAAAAATCCATTGCTGCTGGCCCACAGGGTGGTGCTGGCCTGTGCCGGCCCGGTAAAGGCGGAGATCACCACACCCATCTTGAGGACGCGGCGTTTGCCCTCGACCTCGATGACCGCCTCATCGGTTTCCGTGCTGGCGCTGATCAGGCGCACGCCCTCGGGACTCACCTCCCCCTCCTTGAGCACGCGTCGGCTGCCATCCACCATAAGAATGGCCTTGCCATTAAACAGTGCATACACCGACACGGTCTCCGCGGCCCGCAGGTATGGCGGCAAGGCCAGACTCAACGTTATTAGCAGGAAAGTTAAAATTAACTGGCGCATGCCCTTCCGTCGACCCGTGTTGACACGTTAGAATATTTTCCATGAACGAGATTTTAGTGTTTCGCCACGCCGCCGGAGAAGGCCCCGGCTATTTCGCCCGCTTTCTCGATCGTCATGCCGTCCCCTTTCGCCTGATCAAGATCGACCAGAACGAAGCCATACCGGAAAGCATAGACCACGTGGCCGGGCTGGTCTTCATGGGCGGTCCCATGAGCGTCAACGACGACCTGCCGTGGATACCCAAAACACTCGACCTCATCCGCCGGGCCATCCAGGCGGACGTGCCAGTGCTGGGACACTGCCTGGGCGGGCAGCTCATGAGCAAGGCCCTCGGCGGACAGATCGGCGCCAACCGCGTACGCGAGATCGGCTGGTTACCGGTGACGCACGTGGACAATCCCGCTGCCCACGACTGGTTGAATGGCCTGCAAGCGGAGTTCGAGGTGTTTCACTGGCACGGCGAGACCTTCACCATCCCACCGGGTGCCACCCACATCCTGAAGAGCGACGCCTGCGCCCATCAGGCCTTCGCCATCGGCAAGAGCCTGGCGCTGCAGTGCCACGTGGAGATGCTGCCGAAGATGATCCACGACTGGTCTGTCGTCGGGCGCGAGGAGATCAAACACCCCTGCGCCACGGTGCAGAGCCTCGACCAGATGACGGTGGACATGGATCATCGCATCCAGCGCCTGCATCAGGTGGCCGACATCATCTACGCCCGCTGGCTGCAAGGGATCGTTTGATCCGCCATGGGCCGGCGGCGCGCGACGGCCTCTGACCACTCCCGCCGCGGCGGGCCACTGCGCATCGGCATCGATCTCGGCGGCACCAAGACCGAAGGCATCGTCATGGATGCCGCCGGACACATCCTCCACCGCCTACGCCGGCCGACCCCGCAAAGCGCCGGCTACGCCGCCATCCTCGACAACATCCGTTCCCTGGTGATGGAACTGGAACAAGCCGCCGGCTGCCCCTGCACAGTCGGCATCGGCACCCCCGGCGCCCTTTCCACGCGCACCGGGGCGCTGAAAAATTCCAACACCCTGTGCCTCAACGGTCAGCCGTTGCTCACGGACCTGGAAAAATTACTCGACCGTCCCGTACGCCTAGCCAACGACGCCAACTGTTTTGCCCTGAGCGAAGCCCTGGACGGCGCCGCCGCCGGACTGCCCGTGGTGTTCGGCGTCATTATGGGCACGGGGGTGGGAGGCGGCATCGTGGTCAACGGTCAGCTGGTCGAGGGGCGGCAGAATATCGCCGGTGAGTGGGGGCATAACCCGCTGGAAGCGGACGGCCCGGAATGTTACTGCGGCCGCCGGGGATGCGTCGAAACCCTGATCTCCGGGCCCGGCGTGTCACGGGACTATGCGGAACATGCCGGCGGCAACACGTTCGACGTGCCGGAGATCCTCGCGCGCGCCACCGCCGGGGAGGCAGCGGCGGAGGCCACCCTGCAGCGGTTTTTCGCCCGCTTCGGGCGCGCCCTGGCGGTGGTTATCAATATCCTCGACCCGCACGCCATTGTACTGGGTGGCGGACTATCCAACGTGCAGCGGCTGTACACCGAGGGCGTAGCGCAGGTACAACGGCATGTGTTTAACGACGAGTTGCGCACCCTTATCCTGCCCAACCGGCACGGCGACAGCTCCGGGGTGCGCGGTGCGGCGCAACTGTGGCCCGCTGGGGAATAAAACTCGCCTAGTCCGCCTGGCGAGGCCACCGACCCCCGCTGCCAGACACCCCGCAAACCTCGCACGCGCAACCAGTTCGGGTATACTTTGCACCCCGCCCCACATCAAAGAAACACAAAGGTCGTTATGCGCGTCTCAAGATTCCTGCTTTCCACCGTCAAAGAAACCCCCGCCGATGCGGAGATCATCAGCCACCGGCTGATGCTGCGCGCGGGCATGATCCGCAAGCTCGCCGCCGGCCTCTACACCTGGCTGCCCCTGGGCCTGCGCACCCTGCGCAAAGTGGAGAAGATCGTGCGCGAAGAAATGGACCAGGCCGGCGCACAGGAGGTACTGATGCCCGCCGTGCAACCCGCGGAGCTGTGGCAGGAATCGGGCCGCTGGGATCAATACGGCGGCGAACTGTTGCGCATCAAAGACCGTCACCAGCGCGACTTCTGTTTCGGCCCGACCCACGAGGAGGTCATCACCGACCTCATGCGGCGCGAGATCAAAAGTTATCGTCAGCTGCCGGCCAACTTCTACCAGATACAAACCAAGTTCCGCGACGAGACCCGTCCGCGCTTTGGTGTGATGCGTGCCCGCGAATTTCTCATGAAGGATGCCTATTCGTTCCATCTTGACCAGGCCTCCCTCGTCGAAACCTATGGTGTCATGAAGGACACCTACACGCGTATCTTCACCCGCTTAGGGCTGGCCTTCCGTCCGGTGGAGGCGGACACCGGCGCCATCGGCGGCAGCGCATCCCATGAGTTCCACGTGCTCGCCGACTCCGGCGAAGACGCCATCGCCCTGTGCGACCAGTGCCAATATGCCGCCAATGTGGAACTCGCCCCGGCGCTGCCCCCCGTGGGCAAGCGTCCGGTACCCTCAGCGACGATGTCCAGCGTGGACACACCGGGCCAACACAGCATCGAAGAAGTCAGTCGCTTCCTCAAGATCGATCCCAGGCAAACAGTCAAGACCCTGCTGGTGAAAGGCGTGGGCGGTGTGGTCGCACTGATCCTGCGCGGTGACCACGCACTCAACACCGTCAAGACGGAAAAAATTCCAGAGGTGGCGAAACCCCTGACGTTCGTCACCCCGGGCGAGGTGAAACTGGAAGCCGGCTGCGCACCCGGCTCCGTCGGCCCGGTGGGACTCAAGATCACCGTCATCGCCGACGAGAGTGCTGCGCGCCTCGGCGACTTCGTGTGCGGCGCCAATCGCGACAACCAGCACCTCCAGGGCGTGAACTGGGGCCGCGACCTGCCCGAGCCCACGGTCGCTGACCTGCGCAACGTCCTGCCCGGAGACCCGTGCCCGGCATCGCAGACCCGTGGCAAGGACTGCGCGGGCACACTCAGCATCCGCCGCGGTATCGAGGTGGGCCACATCTTCCAGCTCGGCACCCGGTACAGCGAGGCCATGCAGGCCACCTGCCAGGGTGAGGACGGCAGCTTTGTTACCATGGCCATGGGCTGCTATGGCATCGGCGTGTCGCGCATCGTCGCCTCCGCCATCGAACAGAACCACGATGACAACGGCATTATCTGGCCGGACGCCATCGCGCCATTTCATATCGCCCTCGTGCCCATCGGCTATCACAAGTCGGCGCGCGTAAAAGAAACCGCCGACCAGCTCTACGCCGAGCTGCAACAGGCCGGCTACGATGTATTGCTCGACGACCGCAACGAGCGCCCTGGTGTCATGTTCGCCGACATGGACCTCATCGGTATCCCGCACCGCCTGGTGTTGGGCGACAAGGGCCTCGACAAAGGCGTGGCGGAATACAAGGCGCGGCGCGAGAAAGCGACGCAGGAAATTCCCCTTGCCCAACTCGTCAGCGCAATCAGCCAACGCGTACAACGCTAGCCAGACCCACCCTCAAGACATCCACGGAGTGCGGCGGCTTGCCGCCGCTTTCTCCAGGCAGGGTAAGTGCCGAACTCCAAACACAATACCTGCTAGAATTAAGCGCTAAAGCAGCCGGCGATACTGCCGTGATATCACAAGGACGCCGGAAATAGTTATGAAGAGCCCAAGCAGCCTCGAACCGCTGATTCGCGACGGCCTCGTCGATGAGGTCCTGCGCCCGCTCAAGAGTGGCAAGGAGGCCTCGGTCTATGTGGTCCGCGCGGGCGGCGAGATCCGCTGCGCCAAGGTTTATAAAGAGGCCAACCAACGCAGCTTCCGCCAGGCGGCCCAGTACACGGAAGGCCGCAAGGTGCGTAACAGCCGTCAGGCACGCGCCATGGAGAAAGGAAGCCGCTATGGACGCAAGGAACAGGAGGACGCCTGGCAAAACTCGGAAGTGAATGCGCTCTATCGCCTCGCCGCCGCGGGGGTGCGCGTACCGAAGCCCCATTGTTTCGTCGACGGTGTGTTGTTGATGGAGCTGGTGACGGATGCCGCGGGCAATGCCGCGCCCAGACTCAATGACCTGGAGCTGGCGGATGTGGATGCGCGCCGCTATCACGCCATGCTGATCAACCAAGTCGTGCGCATGCTGTGTGCCGGCGTGATCCACGGCGACTTATCGGAATACAACGTGCTGGTGGACGCCCAGGGTCCGGTGATCATCGACCTGCCCCAGGCCGTCGACGCCGCCGGCAACAATAATGCTGCCCGCATGCTGGAGCGTGACGTGGACAATCTGACCGTCTACTTCGGCCGTTTCGCGCCGGATCTTTTGGCCACCGATTACGGCAAGGAAATCTGGGAACTCTATAGCAACAGCGAGCTACACCCGGACAGCGTGCTGACTGGACGCTTCGAGCGCAGCGAGATACCCGCGGATGTGGACGGTGTCCTGCGCGAGGTTGATGCCGCGCGCGATGAAGAGATGACGCGCCGGCGCTTTCGACAAGAGGCCTCTGACGCAGACTAGTACTCCGTCAAATATACTTTCCCGCCTCACCGCCCGCCGATGATCTCTGTAGGGTGGGCATCGCCCACCAACAGAGCATATCGATATCGCGTGCGGTGGGCGATGCCCACCCTACAACAGCCCCGACAACCCGCATCCAGCCTACGCGCCTAGTGCGTGCGTCGTCGAACTTCCGTCACGTTCGGTAGCTGATCGATCTGCGCCAGCACCCGGCTGAGGGTGTCGATATCCGGTATCTCCAACGTCAAGGTCATGCGCGCCGTGTGCTGCTGACTATCTGAAAGTGTGTTAACGGCGATGACGTTGATCTTCTCGTTGGCCAGCAGCCCGGTGATGTCGCGCAACAGGCCGGAACGCTCATACGCCACGATCTCCACATCCACCGGATAGGTCTTGTTGCTTTCCCCGCCCCAACTCACCTCGATGATGCGTTCATTGTTCTCATCATGATGGCGCAGCGCGTTGGGGCAATCGCGGCGGTGAACGGTGATGCCCTGGCCGCGGGTAATGAAGCCCACGATCGCGTCCCCCGGCAGCGGGTTGCAGCAGCGTCCCATGCGCGTCAGCAGATTACCCACGCCCTGAATCGTGACGCCCGAAGACGCGCCCGATGGGGCATGCGCGCGCGCCTGAATCAGCGGCGGGGCTGTTTTTGTTTTCGGCTCGACGATCTCCTGCGCCGCCGCCATGATCTGGCCGGACTTGATTTCACCACGCCCGATAGCGGCGAGAAAATCATCCACCTTACTGAAGCCAAAACGCTGGCTGAGTTTATCGTGGCTGATGTCGGTGAACCCCAGGCGGTGAAATTCGCGCTCCAGACCGGCGCGTCCGGCGGACACGCTGCTGTCGTAGTTCTGCTGTTTGAACCACTGCTGCACGCGGCTGCGCGCCTTGGAGGTGTGCAGGTAACCCAGGTGCGGACTCACCCAATCGCGGCTGGGTCCACCCTCCTTGACCGTCAGTACTTCCACCTGTTCGCCGGTCTTGAGGGCATAGGTAAGCGGTACGATGTGGCCGTTGACCTTGGCGCCGCGGCAGCGGTGACCGACCTCGGTATGTATGTCGTAGGCGAAGTCGAGGGGGGTCGCACCCTGGGGCAGGTCGACGATATTGCCCTTGGGTGTGAACACATAGACACGCTCGCTGAACATCTCCGACTTGAACTGGTCGACAAAATCGCTCGCCTCGGCCACTTCGTCCTTCCACTCCAGCAGTTGCCGCAGCCAAGTGATTTTGCGGTCAAAACCGGTGTCCTGTTTGGCGCCCTCCTTGTAACGCCAGTGAGCCGCCACGCCGAGCTCCGATTGCTGGTGCATAGCGTGCGTGCGTATCTGTACTTCCACCGTCTTGCCGTCGGGCCCGATCACCGCGGTATGAATGGAGCGATAGTTGTTTTCCTTAGGGGTGGCAATGTAATCGTCGAACTCGCCGGGGATGTGGGTAAACAATGTATGCACGATGCCGAGGGCGGCATAACAATCGCGGATACTCTCGACCTGCACGCGCACCGCGCGCACGTCGAAGATCTGTTGGAAGTCCCTGCCCTTGCGCTGCATCTTGCGCCAGATGCCGTAGATGTGTTTCGGCCGGCCGGAGATCTCGGCGGCGATGCCGGCCTGCTGCATCTCACCCGACAGCGTCTGCACGAAGCGCTCTATGTATTCTTCACGGTCGATGCGGCGCTCGGCGAGCATGTCGGCGATCTGGCGGTAGGCCTGCGGCTCGAGATAGCGGAACGACAGGTCTTCGAGCTCCCACTTGATCTGCCATATCCCTAAGCGGTTGGCCAGCGGCGCGAAGATGTCCATGGTCTCGCGCGCGATGCGCTGCTGTTTTTCTTCCGGTAGAGAACCCAGGGTGCGCATGTTGTGCAGGCGGTCCGCCAACTTGATCAGCACCACCCCCACGTCCTCGGCCATGGCCAGCAGCATCTTGCGCAGGCTTTCCGCCTGCGCGTGCTCCCGGGTGCTGCGCTCGGTCTGCCCCTGAAACGCCTGGATCACATCCATCTTGGTGACACCATCCACCAATGTGGCCACGCGCCGGCCGAAGGCCTGTTCGATCTCTTTCAGTTCGACCGGCGTGTCCTCCACCACATCGTGCAGGATGGCGGCGGCGATGGTTTCGTGATCGAGGCGCAGATCCGCCAACGTATCGGCCGCCGCCAGGGAGTGATGGAAGTACGGCTCGCCAGACACGCGCGTCTGGCCGGTATGCGCCTTGCCCGCGAACACGCAGGCCCGGCGGATGAATTCGATATCCGCGTCCGAACGTCCCGGGGAGATGGTTTTCAGCCAGGTCTCCAGATCGAGGGCAGCGTTACTGCCTACACCGGAATTCTTGCGCGTGACGCTGACCATAAATTCGACCGTTGGCGTAAAGACGCTTAAGTGAGGCGGGTTGCTGCTGGTTTCAATCGATTATACCCCCATCCCATTCCGCATAGCGTCTTTAAATGACTTGTTCCATCCCAGCCGGATATCTTTGTCGAAACCCGGCGGCAGCGGTTATCATGGCCGCATGACCCTGACTGAACTGCGTTACATCGTCGCCGTGGCACGGGAGCGCCACTTCGGACGCGCCGCCGAGGCCTGTTTTGTCAGCCAACCCACCCTGAGCGTCGCAGTGCGCAAGCTGGAAGATGAAATCGGCGTCGCCTTGTTCGAGCGCGGACCGAACGAGATCAGCGTCACCGCCCTAGGCGAACAGATCATCGCCCAGGCCCAGCGGGTGTTGGAAGAGGTCGAGGCGATCAAGCAGCTGGCCCAACAAGGCAAAGACCCCCTGGATGGACCGCTGCGCCTCGGTGCCATTTACACCATCGGCCCCTATTTGTTTCCGCATTTAATTCCTGCCCTGCGCAAGCGCGCGCCGCGCATGCCCCTCATGATCGTGGAAAGTTTTACCGCCGACTTAAGCGAGCGACTGCGCCACGGCGAACTGGATGTCATCGTGATATCGCTACCCTTTGCCGAACCGGGCATTGTGACCCAGCCGGTGTACGATGAACCCTTCGTGGTCGCCCTGCCCGCCAAACATGCCTGGGGCGCGAAGAAATCCATTAAAGCGGTCAATCTGCCGGAGGAAAACCTGCTGCTGCTCGGCAGCGGCCACTGCTTCCGTGATCAGGTGCTCAAGGTCTGCCCAGCGCTGAACCGCACAAGCCACGGTGGGCTGGGCAGCATGCAACAGACCCTGGAGGGCAGCTCCCTTGAAACCATCCGCCATATGGTCGCCTCCGGCGCCGGCATCACGGTACTGCCGTGCAGTTCCGCCACCGCTAGCCGCGCCGAGAAAAAACTACTGGCGATCAAACCCTTCTCCCCGCCCGCCCCCACCCGGCGCGTGGCCCTGGCCTGGCGCCAGAGTTTTCCGCGCCCGGCTGCCATCGAAGCCGTGCGCCAGTCGATACTGGCCAGCCACATCGCCTGCCTCAAGCTGCTCGACCTGCCGGCGGCCAGCGTCGGCGGCTGAAGCCTTAATCGATAGGTATTAGCTATCCATACAATACTTACAATCAATTGGATCAATCGCCTCACGGAACCTAGTATTGCCCCTGTACGTTGCAGACACAGCGACGGCAATCACTAACCAACGAGGTGAAATCCATGAACAACGAACCATCGGTAACCATCAGGAATATCGAGTCGGCCTTCGCCGGCGAGTCCATGGCGCATATCAAATATCTGTATTTCGCCCGCATTTGCCGGGCGCAGGGCGATGAACAGAGCGCGCGCGTATTCGAAGAGACCGCCGCACAGGAAGTACAGCACGCCTTCGGTCACCTGGATCTGCTCTATCCCAAAACGTCCATGGACGTGAGCCGCTGCCTCGACATGGCCATCGCCGGCGAGACCTACGAGTACACCGAGATGTACCCGACCTTCCGTCACGCCGCGGTGCAGGAAGGCAATGACGCCGCGGTGCGTGAGCTGGACGAACAGATCGCGGAATCGAAGGAACACGCCGCGGCCTTCCGCGCCACCCTGGAGAAGGCCGCCAAGCGCTTCGCCGCCTTGGCCAAGGTCGAGGAGCGGCACGCCCAGCACTACCGCGATACCCTGGCGCGCGTGCAGTCCTAACCCAATTTAATTTATTATCGGAGAATTCAGTATGAAAAAATGGCAATGTGTGGTTTGTGGTTACATTTATGACGAAGCCGTGGGCATGCCGGAGGACGGCATTCAGGCCGGCACCCGCTGGGAGAACATTCCGGAAGATTGGGCTTGCCCCGACTGCGGCGTGGCCAAGGCGGATTTCGAAATGGTCATGATCGACGATGCCGCATGAGGAAGGCCAAGCGTGTCGGTCCTTGGCGCCGTGCGTAGGGTGCAAGGACTTAAAGCAAGCGCTATTCGTGCTAGAGGGGATACTTCACGGTTAACCTGCTACCAAAGGACAAAACATGCAACCTATCGTTATTATCGGCACCGGCCTCGCGGGCTATACCCTGGCGCGGGAGCTGCGCAAACTCGACAAAGACTCACCGTTGCACCTGCTCACCGCGGACGACGGGCGCTACTACTCCAAGCCCATGCTGTCCAATGCCTTCCACAGCAACAAGACAGCGGAGGCCTTGGCCATACACACAGCCGAACAGATGGCCGTACAGTTGAATGCGCGCATCGACACCCACGTCAGCGTCAGCGCCATCGATGCCACGGCCCACAGCCTGATATTCAACGACCATAGCCTTGCCTACAGCAAACTGGTGCTGGCGCTGGGCGCTGACCCGATACGCATCCCCGTGGAGGGGGATGCGGGGGACGCCGTGCTGTCGGTCAACGATCTGACCGACTACACGCGCTTTCGCGCGGCGGCAATCAACACCAAACGCATCCTTATTATGGGAGCGGGTCTCATCGGTTGTGAATTCGCCAACGACCTGCACACCGCCGGCTACGCCGTGGAGGTGGTCGATCCCGCGCCCCAGCCCCTCGGCCGTTTGTTGCCGCCCATGGCGGCCGCCGCCCTGCGCGACGCCCTCGCTGTGCTCGGCGTCCGCTGGCATTTCGGCTGCAGTGTAAAGTCTGTGAACCGACACAACGGCGCCTATGCCGCGGTTCTTTCCGATGGCAGCACCATCGAAAGCGATGTCGTGCTCTCGGCCATCGGGCTGCGGCCGCGCATCGCCCTCGCCACCAGTGCCGGTCTTAAATCCCAGCGCGGCATCCTCACGGACCAGCACCTGCAGACCAATGCCGCGGATGTCTACGCCCTGGGAGACTGCGCCGAAGTGGCCGGCCTGGTATTGCCGTTTGTCATGCCCATCATGCACGCCGCGCGCGCCCTGGCCAAAACCCTCAGCGGCACGGCCACTGCTGTGCAGTATCCGGCCATGCCGGTGGTGGTAAAAACCCCCGCCTTGCCGGTGGTGATCTCGCCACCGCCCATGCAGGCCGACGGCACGTGGCAGGAAAGCGGGGCAGGCACGGATGTGCGCAGCGTATTCCTCGGGCCTGGCGATACACTGCTCGGCTTTGCCCTGACCGGTGCCGCGACCGCGGAAAAAAACGCGCTGACCAAGCAGCTACCGCCGGTCCTGGCTTAGTGGTTCAGCAGGCGATTGTCCGTTAACCGCTGCGCAGCGCGGGTGTGGTCTGTACGTCGAAGATGTAGACACGGCTATCTATCCTTTTGCGTAGCGGCGGAAGTTATGTACCCTGGCAACCGCTGCACACTACACCCCGACCTTCCATTATCCCACTGAGCCAATTTGATGTCTGACCACCTGGATCTCTGGGGCCTTTTCCTCAGTGCCTTTATCTCCGCTACCCTGTTTCCGGGCGGATCCGAGGCGGCACTCGCGGCACTCGCTTACCTCAAGCAACACGACACCTGGCTGTTGCTCATCATCGCCACGCTGGGGAACACCCTGGGGGGACTGAGCACCTTTCTCCTCGGCGGGTGGCTGGCGCGCCGCGTTCCACTGACACACACCCCGGCATCGACACAACCCGCACGCAGGACAGCGGCGATCCGCCGCGTACAACAATGGGGGGCACCGGCATTGCTGTTTTCCTGGCTGCCGGTGGTCGGCGACCCACTGTGTTTCGCCGCCGGCTGGTTACGTATCAATGCCTTACAGGCCGCCTTATTTATCACAGTGGGCAAGGCGGCGCGCTATGCGGTGATACTGTTTTTTACGACCTGACACAGATGTTCGGATGACGTGCTGGGTTTTCAGGATATAATGACGTCTGTCATTCACCGCCATTCACAACACCGAACCACCCAGGCCGCGCATTCACAAACAAGTGCAGCCTGATTCACAATATTTTAAATACCCAGAGTTTTACTAAGGAGCAATCATGCAGCGATTCAAAGCGATCACCACACTGTCTCTCATCGTCATATTCGGCCTTAGCGCCTGCGCCACCGATGAGTTCGGCAACCCCCGTCCCCTCACGGACGCGGAAAAAGGCGCGATCTTCGGCGCGGCCGCGGGCGCCGTGGTCGTTGGCGCGGCCTCGAAGAAGAAGAATCGTTCCCGCGGGGTATTGCTGGGCGCCGTCGGCGGCGGACTTACCGGCGGCCTGGTGGGCAATTACATGGACAACCAGAAGAAGGACCTCGAACTCGCCCTGGCACCAGAGCGCAATGCCGGTGCCATCCAGGTGGAGAAACTGCAGAACAACACCCTGCGTGTGACCATGACCGAGCAGTCGGCCTTCTCCGTGGATTCCGCCGAGGTCAAAGGCTCGTTCTACAGCACCATGGACAAGATCGCCGCGGTGATCAACCGCTATGGCAAGACCCAGCTGACCATCGTCGGTCACACGGACAACACCGGTTCGCAGCCACACAACCAACAACTGTCCGAGC
>JAYUFH010000231.1:0-4860 GCA_043738765.1 Pseudomonadota bacterium
GAGATGGCCGACTTTGTTGGGGCAACAAGGTGGCTGGAATTGCCGCGGCCGAAAAAAGGCGGCTTCGCTATGATGGGTGACCGGGTGTGTGGCAGGAGATCAAGTCGTTAATCGCCGGTAAATATCCGACACCTTCAGCGGCAACTTCTTCACGTCATCAATCAATGTCCAGTTCACCGGCCCATACATGTGTGGCAGATAATCCCGCGCTTCGCTGTCGATGGTAATGCAGAAAGGGTGGATGCCGTCCCGCTTGGCTTCGACTAACGCCTTGCGCGTATCTTCAATGCCGTAGTCGCCGCGATAACCATCGTAGTCGTCGGGCTTGCCGTCGGACAGGGTGATGAGCAGTTTGGTGCGGGCGTCCACTTCGTTGAGTAGCTTGCTTAAGTGGCGGATGGTCACCCCCATGCGCGTATAGTCCTTGGGCTTGATGCCGGTGATGCGGGCGCGCACCAGATCGGAGTAGGGTTCGTCGAAGCGTTTCACGCGGTAGAGTTCGCAACGCTTGCGTGTCATGCCGGAGAAGCCGTAGATGGCGTAGCGGTCGCCGAGGACTTCGAGGGCTTCGCACAGGAGTACTAGCGACTCGCGCTCGGCGTCGTTGATCCAGCCTTTGGTGGAGCCGCTCATGTCCACCATGAACATCACGGCGATGTTGCGTTCGTGTTTGTGCAGCTTGGTGAGTACGCGCTCGCTCAGCTCCATGCCGTGTTGCATGTCGGCGTAGGCCTCGACGTAGGCGTCGAAGTCGATGTTGTCGCCGTTCTTTTGTTTCTTTAATAGTTTTTCATCGCCACGCAACGCTTCGAAGGATTTACGCAGTTGCGCGATCAGGGGCGCGTACTTTTGCCGGGTGCGCGCCACGAAGGGGTCGTCCACGGGGTGCACATCGATCTCCCGCAGGGCACACCAGTGTTTGCGGTAGTGCATGCGGCGGTGGTCCCATTCCTGGTAGATGTGCGCACCTTCTTCGTGGTAGGTGCCTTGCCACACGTCGTCGGGATTTTTTTCCGCGTTTTCGGTGCGATAGCCGCCGTCGCCGGCGGCGACCAGATAATCATCCGGGATCTCGCCCAGGTCTTGAATGATAGAGTCCATGAGGCTGATGACATCCGCCGGTGGTGCTACGGGCTGGCCGTCGAGTTCCATTTCGAAGGTGAAGTTGTCCGGGTGCTCCGGGTCGGGTTCGCGTTTGAGGTCGAAGCGTTTTCCCAGTTCTTCCGTCTCGGTTTCTGTTTCTTCCGCTTCGGCCTGCTCGTCGTTGTTTTCTTTTTTGTCTTTTTCCTCCACCAGGCGCGCCAGGGCGGTGCGGAACTGATCCTTCTCCCGCGCCAGGCGGAGGGCGATGGCGGCGTCGGCGCGCTCGGGAAAGAGGCCGCCTTGATAACACAGCGGCGGCGGCACGTCGGTAGCGTAGAGTTGTTGTACGATGGCCAAGGTGGTGTCGGCGGTGGCGCTGGGTTGTTGCAGGGTGGCGAGGTGCAGCGCCCAGGCGGTGGGATATCCGCTGTCGTTCAGTGCTTCCTTGAGACCCATGAGGTCGCGGTGCAGGCCCGGCAGTTCCCGCGCGAGGCAGGCATCGAGGCGCACAGTTTCCAGGGCGTGGAAGAGTCGCGTCGCTTTGTGTACATCGGAGTAATGCGCCAGGGCCTGGGTGAGGTCCACCCGAAAGGTGCCGAACCAGGTCTGGGCCCATAGGTGCGCGGCCATGGCCTTGTACAGGACAAAATTCCGTTCGCGTTCCGGGAAGCGTGATACGCGCTGGGGCAGAAACAGAATGGTGGTGTCGGTGTAGATGTCGTCCCCCGGTTCGAGTTTCACGCCGCGTCCCGACAGGCCGCGCACGAACAACTCCAGCACGCCGGACACATCGTCGAATCCGATGCCGCTGGCGTTGGCGCGCGCTTCCTTTGCATAGCGTTCGGCCTCGCGGAACACGCTGATGGCGGGGAACAGACCCATGCGATCGAACACGTCCATGGCGCGCATGATCCAGCCTTCGATGTCCGCTTGCGACATCAGGCCCAGGCCCGCCGGGGCATGGGCGGCGAACTGGTAGGCCATTTCCGCGTGGGTCTGGGCGATGATGCTGACCCAGCGCAGGACGAATTCCTGCTGATCGCGGTCGAGCATCGCCAGGGCCTCCGCCAGGCGGTTGGTGATACGGCGCTCCGCCAGCGATGGATCGAGCTCGATGTCGAGGCGTTCGTCCAGGGCGGCACCGATTTCGTCGGTGCTGAGGGGGTGATCAGAATCGTAGCGGTGGGTCATGGGTGTTCCGGTGTCTTTATTGTGTCGTGATGTCGCTTACCGCAATGGCCATCGTGGGGTGCGGGCACTTGTCGCCGCTTTGTGCATGGCGGCGGCTCGCCGCCGCACTCCCCTGGGTTTGTCCCTTCCCCCTTCTAGGGGGAAGGTTAGGATGGGGGTGCGAAGTTCAATCAGGCTACAACCATTCATAAAACCCCGTAACCGTATCCAAGTCATCATTAATTCCCACTGCGGAGGTCTAGCCATTCCGGTGCTCGCCAGACAATGCAGCGGCTTGAGCACGCCGTTGATGTGTCGGAGGGTCGATGGCCATTCCACCCCCATCCTAGCCTTCCCCCTGGAAGGGGGAAGGGATGACCTGCTGATGGCAGGCACTTGACGTGTATGTGTGTTGATATGAATGCTCTCAACCAAAAAAACCACAGGCTCCCTTCGGGGAGGCAAAAACGCTAGTCGATGGAGCTTGCGCTAACGATTCCCTGGATCAGAACAACGATGCACTCAACTCATTCACCGCCGCCAACATCTCCGGGTCATCCGTCAGTGCCTCGGCGATGGCGCCACGGCAGGCGCGGCGTGGGTCGATGCCGTCGGCCATGAGTTTGCCGGCGTGCACTAAGAGGCGGGTGCTGGCGCCTTCGTCCAGGCCGTTGCCTTTCAGGTTGCGTGTCATGCCGGCGAATTTCACCAGGCGTTCCGCCATGCTGGCGTCGATGCCGGATTCGTGCACGATGATCTGCTTTTCCAGGGAGGCGTGCGGGTAATTGAACTCAATCGCCACAAAGCGCTGACGCGTGCTCTGCTTGAGGTCTTTGAGCACGCTCTGATACCCCGGGTTGTAGGAGATGGCGAGGCAGAACTCCTTGGTGGCCGCCAGCAGCTCGCCGGTTTTCTCCACGGGCAGCACGCGCCGGTCGTCCGCCAGGGGGTGGATGACCACGGTGGTGTCCTTGCGTGCCTCGACGATTTCGTCCAAGTAACAAATAGCGCCGAGGCGCACGGCGCGCGCCAGGGGGCCGTCCACCCACACGGTTTCACCCGCTGTTATAAGGTATCGGCCCACCAGGTCCGAGGCGGTGAGGTCGTCATGGCAGGAAACGGTGATGAGCGGGCGCTTCAGGCGCCAGGCCATGTGCTCCATAAAGCGGGTTTTGCCACAGCCCGTGGGGCCTTTGAGCAGCACCGGGATTTCGTTGCGGTAGGCGGCTTCGAACAGGGCGATTTCCTCGCCCTGGGATTCATAATAAGGTTCGTCTCGAATGAGGTAGTCATCCGCGGATAAGGCCTGGGTCGTCACGCTATTCCCTTAAAAATAAAGCTACATTAGCCCCGCTTTCACGTAAGCAGAACACCAAGCCGCCAGTATGCCAAAAACCCCGGGCAATAGAAAAAGCGTTTGACCCTCATCCCATGCGGCCGGTCACGGGACATGGTATAAATGGTCTATTTTGGGGTGGAAGCGATACAGTGCGTCTATCTCCGCATACAAAATTTCAATCAATTTAAGGTGTGTCCAGCTGTGGCAGTCAGCAGCCCGGCGGGGTATGTTTCGCACCTTGATATAAATCATGTCCATTTAGGGTCACGGCGGCTTGTTGGGGCCCCTTAAAAATGCGATGGAGACGATAGCTATGGCGGGTGTAGTCGCAACGAACGAGACCATTTTGGTCGTAGGTGGTGGCATCAGCGGCATGACGGCGGCCATCGAAGCGGCGGAGTGCGGCAAGCAGGTGGTGTTGCTGGAGAGGGGTCCGGCCTTGGGCGGGCGCGTCAGTCAGCTGTATAAATACTTTCCCAAGCTGTGTCATCCCACCTGCGGCCTTGAGATCAATCTGCGTCGCCTCAAGGGCAGCAAGAACATTCGCGTGCTGACCCTGGCGGAGGTCCAGGGCATCAGCGGCGAGGCCGGCAACTACAGCGTCAAGGTCAAGCTCAAGCCGCGCTATGTAAACGAAAACTGCACCGCCTGCGGCGCCTGTTCTGATGCGGTCACCGCCGAAATCGACAACGCCTTCAACTACAACCTGAACAAGATCAAGGCCGCGTACCTGCCCTTCAACATGGCCTATCCGCAGCGCTATGTCATCGACCCCAGCATCATCGGCACCCCCGAGGCGGACAAGGCCAAGGCCGCGTGCAAGTACGGCGCCGTGGATCTCGACATGAAAGAAGAGACCATCGACTTCAAGGCCGGCGCCATCATCTGGGCCACGGGCTGGAAGCCCTACGACGCCGCCAAGATCCAGCCGTATGGCTATGATCGCTACAAGAACGTCATCACCAGCGTGGAGTTCGAGCGCCTCATGGACCCCTTCGGGCCTACTGGCGGCAAATTGCGGCGGCCGTCCGATGGCAAGGAGGCGAAGAACGTCGCCTTCATCCAGTGCGCCGGTTCGCGGGATCGCAATCACTTGAAGCACTGCTCGCGCATCTGCTGCATGGCGTCGCTCAAGCAGTCCACCTATGTGAACGAGTCCTACGGCGACGGCGGCAAGTCGAGTATCTACTATATAGATATTCGCGCCATCGACCGCTTCGAGGATTTCTATCAGAAGGTGCTGGCCAACCCCAACGTCAAGTTCATCA
>JAYUFH010000232.1:0-4835 GCA_043738765.1 Pseudomonadota bacterium
CTACATCTTCGAGTCCCACGGCGACGCGTATCAAGCCATCGCCGATGCCCGCGGTGGCGCGCGCCTCCGGTGTAACACGGCTATGGGTGGTGGTCGCCGGATGGGTGATGGTGCTCTTGGTGTCGCCGAGATTAGCGGTGATGGACAATACGCGCGTGGCATCGATGAAGCGCCACGCCGCGTCGCGCCCGCCGCGGATATCGAAGGCCAGCACGCCGCCGCTGGCGAACTGGCCGCGTACATCCACCTGCTGCAATCGCGCCAACGCGTGCTGCGGATGACTGGCGAGACCCGTGTAGTACACGCGCTGCACCGTGCCCTGGCTCTCCAGCCATTGCGCGATATGCAGCGCGCTCTCGCTGTGGGCGCGCATGCGCAGGTCGAGGGTCTCCAGGCCTTTGAGAAAAACCCAGGCGTTGAACGGACTCATGCTCGGTCCGGCGGTGCGCAACACACCGAATACATCGGTGCCTACCCGCTTCTCGTCGCCTACCACGGCGCCGCCGATGCAGCGCCCCTGGCCATCGATGTACTTGGTGGCGGAGTGCACCACGATGTCCGCCCCTAGGGCCAGGGGTCGTTGCAGTGCCGGTGTGAGGAAACAATTATCCACCACCAGCAGCGCAGCGTGCGCATGCGCCAGGTCTGCCAGCTTACGGATGTCGCCCACTTCCGCGAGGGGATTGGACGGTGTTTCCAGAAACAGCAGGCGCGTGGTCGGCGTGATGGCGCGTTCCCAGGCGGCCACGTCGCCCAAGGCGACGTAGGTGGTCTCGATGCCGAAACGCGCCAGGATGTTGCTGAACAACTGCACCGTGGTGCCGAAGATGCTGCGCGACGCCAGAATGTGGTCGCCCGTCTTAAGCAGGCCCAGGCAGGTGGCGAGGATCGCCGACATGCCGGAGGCGGTAGCGACACAGCGCTCACCGCCTTCGAGCGCCGCCAGGCGTTGCTCGAACATGCGCACCGTGGGATTGGTGAAACGCGAGTAGATGTTGCCGGGCTCGGCACCGGAAAAACGCGCGGCGGCCTCCGCGGCGCTCTTGAAGACATAACTGGACGTGGTGAAGATCGGCTCGCCCTGCTCGCCTTCGTGGGTACGCGTCTGACCGGCGCGCACTGCGCGGGTGGCGAAACCCCAATCGTCGTGATTATTTTCTGACATACCCGCACCTCGGTGGTTGATTCTACTGGGGCTGCACCAGTGAGCGCCTGACGCGGGCATGAAAAAACCCGCTTAGCAGGCTAAAGCGGGTTTGACTCGCTTTAGCCGCATTTATAAGGCGCCCGCAAGCTGAAGCTCAAATCGGCGCAGAAACTGGGTGTCACCGTAGCGCAGTTCATGGACGCTGTCAACGCGCGCCGCCATCGAACGGAGCAGTGCAAGACATCGATCTCGACATAAACGCAAGACCAACAAGCAGCGCCCGATTTTAGTTCCTTCCCCCTTTCAGGGGGAAGGTTAGGATGGGGGTAATGCGTTAAATAAGCCCCAACCACATCAACCGGGCAACCACCCCAAGCGTTACGTCTTAACGCCGGGTTAATGCGGGTAATGCGGTGCTGGTCGCTTGGGTGGATGGGTTGGGCTATGCACCCCCATCCTAGCCTTCCCCCTGAAAGGGGGAAGGGACTCGCCTTTCGGTTAAAGCGAGGATAGCCCGAGAGGATGGGGGTATGCGCTGAATAAGCCCCAACAACATCAACCGGGCAACCACCCCAAGCGTTACGTCTTGACTCAGTGTTCAGCGTGACTGGGGCGAGCAGAGCAACACGCCGGACACCAGACCAGCCGGTTCTACATCATGAGAACAACGCCGGGTTAATGCGGGTGATGAGGTATTGGTCGCCTGGGTGGACGCGTTGGGCTATACACCCCCATCCTAACCTTCCCCCTTTCAGGGGGAAGGGACTCGCCTTCCTGTTAAAGCGAGGATAGACCGAGAGGAGGTGACCTTTCTGCGCCTTGCCCGGAGATCCGCTAGGAATAAGTATGCGGCTCGGCGGAGATCAGATGATTCACGATCTTCTTGCGTTTACCCGCGTCCGAACGCAGCCGCTCGATGTGTTTGAGATAGTCCTGGTCGATATCGCCGGTGATATACACGCCATCGAAACACGAGGCGTCGTAATTTTTGATGTCCGGGTTGCCCTCGCGGGCGGAATCGATGAGGTCTTTCAAGTCTTGAAAGATCAGGTAGTCGGCGCCGATCTCGTCGCGGATCTGCTCCACCGTGCGCCCGTTGGCCACCAGCTCGTTGACCGACGGCATGTCGATGCCATAGACATTCGGGTAACGCACCGGTGGCGCGGCGGAGGCGAAGTACACCTTGTTGGCGCCGGCCTCGCGCGCCATCTGCACGATCTGTTTCGAGGTGGTGCCGCGCACGATGGAGTCGTCCACCAGCAGCACATTCTTGCCGCGGAACTCCAGGTCGATGGCGTTGAGTTTCTGGCGCACGGACTTCTTGCGCTGCGCCTGGCCCGGCATGATGAAGGTGCGGCCGATGTAGCGGTTCTTGATGAAACCCTCGCGGTACTTGAGGTCCATTTCATACGCCATCTGCAACGCGGCGGTGCGGCTGGTGTCGGGAATGGGGATGACCACGTCGATATCGTGGTCCGGCCACTCGCGCAGCAGCTTGCGCGCGAGCTTCTCGCCCATGCGCAGGCGCATCTTGTGCACGGCGATGCCGTCGATGATGGAGTCGGGGCGTGCCAGATAAACGTACTCGAAGATGCAGGGCACGTGCTCCGGGCTGTCGGCGCACTGGCGTGTATGCACCTGGCCTTTCAGGTCGATGAAGATCGCCTCCCCCGGCTCGATGTCGCGTTCCAACTGATAACCCAACACGTTCAGGGCCACGGACTCGGAGGCGAACATATGTTCCGGACCCGCGTCGGTCTGGCGCTTGCCGTAGACCAGGGGGCGGATGCCATGGGGATCGCGGAACGCCAGCAGACCGAAACCGACGATGAGCATGGTCACCGCGTAGGCGCCGCGGCAACGGCGATGCACCGCCGACACGGCGCGGAAGATGTCGTCTGCCGCCAGGGTGAGTTTGCCCGCCTGTTCGAGTTCGTGGGCAAACACGTTGAGCAGGACTTCGGAATCGGAATCGGTATTGATGTGGCGCAGGTCCTCGCGGAACAGCTCTTCTTTCAGCACCGCCGCATTGGTGAGATTGCCGTTGTGCGCCAGGGCCAGACCGAAGGGGGAATTGACGTAAAAGGGTTGCGCCTCCGCCGGCGAGTCGCAGCCGGCGGTGGGATAACGCACCTGGCCGATGCCGAGGTTACCCTGCAGCGCCTGCATGTGGTGCGCCTGAAACACGTCGCGCACCAAGCCGTTGTCCTTGCGCAGAAACACGTGGCGGCCATCGCTGGTGAGGATACCGGCGGCGTCCTGTCCGCGGTGTTGCACAACGGTCAGGCCATCGTAGATGGACTGATTGACGGGACCTTTAGCCAGGATGCCGATAATGCCGCACATTGAGAGACTCCTGCGACTGAGTGGTTAAGTTTAGCTATAGCGAAACTGCCGGGCAACATCCGCCGGCAGCATCTGCTGTAAAGACTGCGCCATGGACTGAAAATAAACCACCAATTCCGATCCACGCCACCAGGGTTTCTGCGGAAACGACGTCAAACCCGCCAGGGACACGATAATCAACAACATCAGCACGCCGCGCAGGGCGCCCAGCACGCCACCGGCGATGCGCGCACTGGTAGTGGGGACGGTCACACCCAGTATCAAGCGCAGCACGAAGGACGCCAGGGACGCGAGGACAAAGACACAGGCAAACAACACCACGAACGCCAGCATATGACGAAAGGTCGGGTCGGTAAAACCGCTGAACCAGGTGGACGCGCTCTTGGAAAACAACCAGGCCATGAACAGCGCCAATACCCAAACGGCCACGGACAAGATCTCACGTAATGCGCCGCGTAATGCGCCGATGCCGGCGAATGCCAGCACCACCGCCACCAGGATCAGGTCGAAGAGATTCATGTCTGGCGGACGTGCGCCGGCCGCGGACGGCGTGTGCGGCGATCAGGGATAGGCACGCACCACACCCTTGATGCCAAGTTCGTGTTGGATGCGGACCTGGACAGTACGCGCCTCCGCCTCACGCGCATACGGACCCACACGCACGCGCACACCCTGACCATGGTTGATGGATATCTTGTCGAGCTCCGGTGTATAACCGTGGCGCGCCAGGTTCTCTTTAAGGCGCGCGGCGTTGTTCGAGTGGGAAAACGCGCCGACCTGTACGATCCAGCCTTTCGCCAGCGCCACCTTGGGTGGCGGAGAAGATTTGGTGGTGGCCTTGCTGGGCAGGGGTGTTGCGCTGACATCGGCCGGCGCGGCGGCGGTCTGCGTGGACGGTGCGGCTTCAGCGGTGGCGGACTTGCTAGCCGCGGCCAGTGTTGCGGGGGCAACCAGGGAGGGGATGGTCTTGATGGTCGTCGGCGGGCTATTGTCCGGCAGCGGCACCGGGGTCAGGGGCGTGACCACCACCCGGGTATCCGGCGCGGGCGTTTCCGCCGTCGGCGGGATGGGAGCGAGTGGCGCGCGATCGCGCAGTATCAAGGGCACCACTATGACGGCGAGGACCACCAGGATGATAGCGCCCACGACCCGGTGTTTGGGATTAAAGTCCTGCGATGCGTCCTGTTTATCTGCCACTGCCGCTAACCCTCTATCGGACTCGCTCGTGCTGGAGCTGGCGTAGTATACCACCCACGGTATAAAACGACCCAAATACCACCACCCGGTCCCCCGGCCCGGCGTCGGCCAGCGCGGCGGCATAGGCCTGCGTCACTTCTGCGTG
>JAYUFH010000233.1:0-1806 GCA_043738765.1 Pseudomonadota bacterium
TTTTCACTGCGTGTCTGGACCAGGGTTATTTCGAGGGTGTCCGCCCCGCGCAGGCTGATCTTCGGCGCCATGAATGACACGCCGAGGATGATGACCATGTGAACCAGGGCTGAGCCGAATAGCGCTAGCCCGAAACGGTCGCTGTCAGAGAAGCCTGGGATGGTTTGCACGTTCGTTCTGACTACCTGTCTAACCGCAAAGTTCTGAGAGGCTGAATCCTGCTAACTTTAAGAGAGCATAAACCATGCAGCAATTATTTATAGTCAACTTCGAATCGGATTCCAACGGCCGCTGAACATAACACCATCAATAACGCCGCATAACCGTGGCAGTAGTCGCGGTAGGGTGGGCATCGCCCACCGCGACACGGCTGCCGACGTCCCTGAGGGTGGGCGATGCCCACCCTACGTAACCTAAGCATTACCTATGTCGCTAGGTTTAAGTACGTTAAGTGTGCGTGTATGCCCCGGGGTTCAGGTCACACGTGCGGCGATCGCGTCCAGCAGTTGCGCGCTGATGTTGAGCTGATAGAGCCCGTCCAGCTCCCGGATACAGGTGGGGCTGGTGACGTTGATTTCCGTCAGGTAGTCGCCGATGACATCGAGCCCCGCGAACAGGATGCCCTTGGCGCGCAACACCGGCCCGACCTCGGCGCAGATCCAGCGGTCGCGCTCGCTTAAGGGCCGCCCCTCGCCGTGTCCTCCGGCGGCCAGGTTGCCACGGGTCTCCCCCGGCGGCGGTATGCGCGCCAAGGCGTAAGGTACCGGCTGGCCATCCACCAGCAATATGCGCTTGTCGCCGGCGCTGATTTGCGGGATATAACGTTGTGCCATGGCCAGGGTGTTGCCGCGATCAGTCAGGGTTTCGATGATGACGCTGATGTTGGGATCGGCGTCGCGTACCCGATAGATGGACGTGCCGCCCATCTGGTCCAGGGGTTTCAGGATGATGTCGTGGTGTTCCTGCAAAAAAGCGCGCAATAGTGACGCATTCTGAGTCACCAAAGTCGGCGGCGCGCATTGTGGAAACCAGAGGGTGAACATTTTCTCATTGGCGTCGCGCAGGCTCTGGGGTTTGTTCACTACCAGCGTGCCACGCGCCTCGGCCAGTTCCAGGATGTAGGTGGTGTAGATATATTCCAGGTCGAAGGGCGGGTCTTTGCGCATGAGGATGGCATTGAGTCCATCCAGGGGCTCGTCACTGTTGCCAGTGAATTCGAACCAGGGCTCCTGCCCCGCCATCAGTTTGAGTCGTCGCATGCCGGCCATGGCCCGGCCATCCCGCACGTACAAGTCCGCCTGTTCCATGTAGCGGATCTCCCAGCCGCGCCTCTGGGCCTCCAGCAGCATGGCGTAGGTGCTGTCTTTTTTGACGTTAATGGAAACTATGGGGTCCATCACGACGCCGAGCCGGACAGTCATGCGGGGAAGTCGTCGCGGCGGTAGGTGTCGATGCTGAGGGGGTTTGACGTCGGCATGGGGCGTTAATCGCTGGCCGCTTCTTTGATCTCGCGCGCCGCCGCCACCAGCGCCAGCCGCGCGATAACCCCGTAGGCGTAGAAGCGGTTAGGGCGCGCATCCGGCGCCTTGGCCTGATCCGGGGCGGTGCAGGATTCCTCGAAGGCCAGGGCCTCGAAGCGCATGCCCGGGGCGTTCAGGTTTTCATCGATGCCGCGATTGCCGTGCACCCGGTAAAAACCGCCGACCACATAGCGGTCGATCATATACACCACCGGCTCCGCCACGGCCTGGGCCTCGCCCCAGGTTTCGAAGGTATACACCCCTTCCTGCACCATGACATCCGCCA
>JAYUFH010000234.1:0-4822 GCA_043738765.1 Pseudomonadota bacterium
GGCGGCATCAGCGAGTCGGACGTGAATCTGGCGCGCGCCTCCCAGGCCATCATCATCGGCTTCAACGTGCGTGCCGACAGCGGTGCGCGCCGCCTGATCGATTCGGAAGGTGTGGATGTGCATTATTACAATGTCATCTACGACGCAGTGAACGACGTCAAGGCCGCGCTCACCGGCATGCTCAAGCCGCTATTCAAAGAGGAAGTGGTTGGACTGGCCGAGGTGCGCGAAGTCTTCAAGGCGCCCAAGATCGGCGCCATCGCCGGCAGCTACGTGGTGGAAGGCGTGGTGCGCCGCAGCCGCCCGATCCGCATATTGCGCGACAACGTGGTCATCTTCGAGGGTGAGATCGATTCGCTGCGTCGCTTTAAAGACGACGTCAACGAGGTCAAGGCCGGTGTCGAATGCGGTATCGGCGTGAAAAATTACAACGACATCCAGGTGGGCGACCAGATCGAATGTTTCGATAAGGTCGAGATCGTGCGCACCCTGTGACTGCGATACTTAACTTACGGACCCTCTGAGCAAGTGGCAGAAACGATCACGTTGTGTCCCCTCTCCCTGCGCCCCCTTCGGGGAGGCAAAACCCGCAGGTCGAGGGGCAGGGAGAGGGAAAAATCCATGATTACCCCCCTCACCCTAACCCTCTCCCCCGAAGTGCGCGGGGGAGAGGGGATTAGTTCAGAGGTCCCGTAGCATGGGCAAAGAGAATGGGCGTACCCGCCGCATCGCCGAGTTGCTCCAGCGGGAGTTGGCGGATCTCATACGGCGTGAAGTGCATGATCCACGCGTAGCACAGCTGACCCTGACGTCGGTGGACGTCTCCTCGGATCTGTCCCACGCCAAGGTCTATATTACTCAGTTAACCGGTATTGAGCAGGCGGCGGAAACACTCAAGGTGCTGAACAAGGCCTCGGGTTTTCTCCGCCATGCGCTGCGCGAGCGGGTGCTGCTGCGCGTGATCCCCCAGCTGCACTTCGTGTACGACGAATCCGTGGAAGAAGGGGCAAAGATTTCCCGCCTGATCGATCTTGCACTGGCCCAGGACAGTAACCCGGATCGCGACAAAGAGCCGGAGTGACGGTATCTCTTCACCGGCGGCCCAACGGCGACCATCACCCCCCCGTGCCCCTGGCGCGATATCCACGCTGTTCTGTTGCGCGACCAGCCTCCTAGACAGGAACTATTGTGACCAAGACGCGACGCAACAAGCGTGATATCAGCGGCATCCTGTTGCTCGACAAACCCGCGGGTTACACCTCCAATCAAGCCCTGCAAGCGGTCAAGCACCTGCTGCAGGCGCGCAAGGCCGGTCATACCGGTAGTCTCGATCCCTTGGCGACGGGTCTGTTGCCCCTTTGTTTTGGCGAGGCCACCAAGGTTTCCCAGTTCCTGCTGGAGGCGGACAAACGCTATTGGGTGGCCATCCGCCTGGGCCAGTCTACATCCACCTATGATGCCGAGGGTGAGGTGTTGGCTACCCGGCCGGTTCGTCTGGCCCGAGCGGCCATTGAAGCTGCCCTGGGCCAGTTTCAGGGGGAAATCCAGCAGATCCCGCCGATGTATTCCGCCGTCAAGCAGGCAGGCCAGCCTCTGTACAAGTTGGCGCGTGCAGGCATCGAGGTGGAGCGACCAGCGCGCCGGGTGATTATTCAGGCGCTGCGCCTCGTGCGTTGGCAGGACGATGACCTGGAGTTGGAGGTGAACTGTAGCAAAGGCACCTATATACGCAGCCTCGCCCACGATCTGGGGGATGTCCTCGGCTGTGGGGGGCATGTGACGGCCCTGCGCCGCCTGGCCACGGGGGGATTCCAGTTGGAACAGGCTGTCACCCTGGAAACCTTCCAGAATCTGCCGGATGACGCCCGCCTGGCCCGTTTGCTGCCCCTGGACCAGGCATTAACCCACTTGCCAGCGGTGAATTTATCCCAGAATGCAGCTTATTACCTGTGTCAGGGGCAGGTGGTGACCGCCCCCCACGGTTTATCGATGGGGTTGGTGCGGCTGTATGAGGCGGGTGGCCGCTTTCTGGGTCTGGGAGAGGTGCAAGGAGATGGCCGGGTGGCGCCAAAACGGTTGTTACAGCCACCCGAACAAGCTGATATTGCGCCAGAAATCGGTTGAGACCGGGGCGTCAGACGGTTAGAATACCGGCCCTCAACGACCAACACCGACACGTGTACCGAGGTATAGATAGATGACTCTCATCGCAGAGCAGAAGGCCAAGATTGTTCAGGAGTATGCGACCGGTAAAACCGATACCGGATCACCCGAAGTTCAGGTCGCCCTGCTGTCAGCGCGTATCCAGGACCTGTCGGGACATTTCCAGACCCACAAGCAGGATCATCATTCACGCATGGGCCTGCTGCGCATGGTGAGCAAGCGCCGCAAGCTGCTCGACTACCTGAAGCGCGTGAATACCGACCGTTACCGTGCCCTGGTGGCGAGTCTCGGTCTGCGCAAGTAATTCCACTCCGAATGCGTCCCGCGGGGCGCATTCTGTCTTTGATGCAGCGTGCAGCCGGCGCCATCGACGGCCACCGGACGTGTACCGGTCGGCCGCGTGTTGATCTATGTCGGCAGTGAAGAATTTAGAACCTGAGGAGCCAGCCTTGAAAATCGTTACCAAATCGTTCCAATACGGCAGTCACACGGTGAAAATCGAGACCGGCGAAATCGCGCGTCAGGCCAGTGGCGCCGTGATGGTGAGCATGGGTGATACCGTCGTACACGTAACGGTGGTAGGTCGCAAGGAGAGTAAACCCGGACAGGACTTCTTCCCCCTCACGGTGGACTACCAGGAACGCACTTACGCCGCCGGCCGCATCCCCGGTGGTTTCTTCAAGCGCGAAGGCCGCCCCTCGGAGAAAGAGATACTTACTTCCCGACTCATCGATCGCCCGATCCGTCCGCTGTTTCCCAAAGGCTTCACCAACGAGGTTCAGGTCATTGCCACGGTCATGTCCATCGACCCGACCATCGATCCGGATATCGCCGCCCTGCTGGGCGCCTCCGCGGCCATGAGTCTTTCCGGCATGCCGTTCAAGGGCCCGGTGGGCGCGGCGCGCGTGGGTTATATCAATGGCGCCTATGTGCTCAATCCCAGCATCCCGCAATTGGTGGAATCGCAGCTGGATCTGGTGGTGGCGGGTACCGAAGCCGCGGTGTTGATGGTGGAATCCGAGGCCAAGATACTGTCGGAAGAGGTCATGCTGGGCGCGGTGCTGTTCGGCCACGAGCAGATGCGTATCGCCATCAATGCCATTCGCGAGCTGGCCAAAGAAGTCGGCGTCACGCCCTGGGATTGGACGGCGCCGGCGAAGAACGAAGCGCTCATCGATGCCATCACCAAAATGGCCGCGGCCGAAGTGGGAGCGGCGTACCAGATCCGCGAGAAGTTGGCGCGTCAGGACAAGGTGGCGGACATCCGCGACCGCGTGATGGCGGCGCACGTCACCGACAGCAGTACGCCCGACGAAATCGAGGCGGTCAAGAACATCTTCAAGAGCGTGGAAAAGAAAGTCGTGCGTGGGCGCATCCTTGAAGGTCAGCCGCGCATCGACGGTCGCGATACGCGCACCGTGCGTCCCATCACCATCCGCACCGGTGTGCTGCCCCGTGCCCACGGTTCGGCCCTGTTCACCCGCGGCGAGACCCAGGCCCTGGTGGTGACGACCCTCGGTACCGGGCGGGACGCGCAGATCATCGACGCCCTGGAGGGGGAGCGCAAGGAACCGTTCATGCTGCACTATAACTTTCCGCCGTCCTGCACCGGTGAAACCGGTCGCGTGGGCACGCCCAAGCGGCGCGAAATCGGCCATGGACGCCTGGCCAAGCGCGCTGTGGTCGGTGTCCTGCCGGACATGAGCACTTTCCCCTATGTGTTGCGCGTGGTGTCGGAAATCACCGAATCCAACGGCTCCAGCTCCATGGCCTCGGTCTGCGGTAGCAGCCTGTCGCTGATGGACGCGGGCGTGAAGATCAAGGCCCCGGTGGCGGGTATTGCCATGGGCCTGATCAAAGACGAAGGCCGCTTTGCCGTGCTGACCGACATCCTGGGCGATGAAGATCACCTGGGCGACATGGACTTCAAGGTGGCCGGTACCGCTACCGGTATAACCGCCTTGCAGATGGACATCAAGATCGAAGGCATCAACCGCGAGATCATGGATGTCGCCCTCAAGCAGGCAAAAGAAGCGCGCCTGCACCTGCTCAAGATTATGCACGATGCCATCGCCGCCCCGCGCGAGGAGATGTCCGATTTCGCCCCGCGCATCATCACTTTCAAAATCAACCCGGAGAAGATCCGCGATGTCATCGGTAAGGGCGGTGCCGTGATCCGCGCGTTGTGCGAGGAAACCGGCGCCACCATCGATATCGAGGACGACGGCACGGTGAAGGTCGCCTCGGCGGACAACGCCGCCGGCCAGGAGGCGCGCCGCCGCATCGAGCAGATCACCGCCGACGTGGAAGTGGGCAAGATCTATCAGGGCCGTGTGGCGAAGCTCATGGACTTTGGCGCCTTCGTCACCATCCTTCCGGGCCGAGACGGCCTGGTGCATATCTCGCAGATCTCCCACGAGCGCGTGGAAAATGTCAGCGACAAACTGAGCGAAGGCGAGAGCGTGACAGTGAAAGTCCTGGAAGTGGACAAGCAGGGTCGTATACGGCTCAGCATGAAGGCGGTGGAAGAGGCGCACTAACCGCTCTAAGACCACATTTTCGAGACAGTAACACTAAAGGGGCGCAAGCCCCTTTATTCGTATTCTTGGCACTTACGCGGTGCGCCTCCCCCAGCGGGGATTGCTTCGTCCCGCACGGA
>JAYUFH010000235.1:0-1801 GCA_043738765.1 Pseudomonadota bacterium
ATTGGCGTCCGGATTACGACCGTGCTGACGGTTCACGCATGGTTCGCAGGCGCTATACTACCTTTCGCCTGCATCAGGTCAACGCAGGGTAGCGTTGCAGGCCGGCGGGATGCCACGGCCGCTGGACACTAAAATGCATGCGGACTGGAAAGAATTCCGACACTCTATCCGCTCATCCGCCGGATCACTCCTTCCAGTACGCGCTGGCCCTACGCAACTCACCTTCATTTTGTTCTTTTGCTGTCCGGCTGAATTTTTATACCGTGCGTCAGGCAATAAAGCGCCTTAAAGGCACTACTGTCGATGCTGATTGAGGTATCGCTTGCGCCGGATGAAGAACAAGGGGAGTGCGCGCCGTCGCGTCAAAGCCTTGCGCAGCGCGGCGCGCGTGGCCTACAACGTCATTGCTGGTGATGGTCAGCCGACGGTGGTGCGGGCGTGTAATATCAACCTCGCGCGAACCCTGGCAAAAAATTTTTCCATCGACTGTATTGTTTAAACGTCAGGCCCGGTCTGCGGGTCACTGGCCAGCTGATGATGCAACCACATGGGGATACGCTGTTCCAGCCAATAGCGTGGACGCCAGGGTAGGCGGCCCGCCACAAAACCAACATGGCCTCCATGGCCATGCACCTCCAGCTGGATGCTGGCGGACAGCTCCTGGACAGAGGGGATAACGCTGGCGGGCATAAATGGATCATCCGCCGCCTGCAGTATCAGCGTGGGGATGCGGATGTGGGCCAGAAACTGGCGCGAACTGGAGACGCTGTAGTAGTGCAGCGCGTCCGTGAAACCGTGCAAGGGAGCGGTGATGCGATCGTCGAACTCATAAAAATTCCGCAGGCGCCGCACCTCGCGTAGCGGCAACAGGCCGGTGTGGCGCTGGCTCTTTCGCACATACGAGCGTTTTAAGTGACGCACCAACCACCATTGATAGAAGCGCGAGAAACCCCGATTCATATGAGTCGTCGCAGCATGCAACAAAAACGGCACCGACACCGCCACCGCACATCGCAGCCCGGCGTGTGCCCCCTGCTCCCCCAGCCATTTGAGCAATACATTGCCGCCCAATGAAAAACCAACGGCGATGATGGGGGTCTGTGGTTCGCGCTGTCTCAGGGTGGTCGCGAGAAAATCGAGATCGCCGGTATCGCCGGAATGATAGGCCCGCGTCTGACGATTGGGTTCGCCGCTGCAACCGCGGAAATGCATGAGCACTGCACGCATACCGGCCCTTGGCAAGGCCTGCAGCATGCTGCGCGCGTAGTGCGAGCGACTGCTGCCTTCCAGGCCGTGCAGCAGGATGACGATCGGACCGGCGTCATTGCAGGACCAATCGAGATCGACGAAGTCCCCATCCGGTAACTCCAGGCGCTCGCGTCGCACGGGACGCCGCGGCCACGCGTGAAACAGCGCCGGCCATAGGGTCTGCAGGTGCGGGCCGCGGCACCACCAAGCGGGTTTAAAACCAGACACGGGCGGTCATCCTCTCAAGTTGGGTACCCACACCGACAGAACCACCTTCCGCTACTGCTGCGCAGCGATGTCGCCATCCAGATAAAACCACTGTCCTGCCTGCTTGACGAAACGGCTGACCTCGTGCAGCCGCCCGGCCTTGCCTCGGATTTTATAACGTGCCACGAATTCAACGACACCCGCATCGTCCTGTGCACCACCGGCCTCGGTCGCCACGATTTCCAGGCTGAGCCATTTTATCGGGTCGTCCCCCGCCGGCCCCAGGCTGACCGGTCGGGTGGAGGCGTGCCAGGTGTGCAGCAAATACTCCACGCGGGCCAACACA
>JAYUFH010000236.1:0-4801 GCA_043738765.1 Pseudomonadota bacterium
GGCGGCAAAGAGCAGCGGGCGCGCGTCGCCATCGGCGACAAAGTGGCCATCGCCAATACCGGGTTAAGTCTCAGCGTGGACGCCTTCGTACCGGCTTTCATGAGCGATGCCGGCGTGGTGACCAGCAGCTCCAATCAACTCGATAACCCCGCGGTCGAACTGCAGTTGCGCGACCACAAGGGGAAAATTGCCGAGGGTTGGGTATTTCAAAACCTGGCTGACTTCAACAGTTTCTCCAGCAAGCAGGTCAGCGTGCGGTTGCTGTCGGCGGAGGCCAGGTAAACCCGCACTGACCAGGCCACAGCGCTCTGCGCGAAATTTAACGATACAGCGGGTAGTCGCGATGCGATGACCGCCCATGAAAGTATTTGTACCGGTACAATGCGTCCTCGCCATGGCAATCCGAACAGACGATGTACTCGCTGCTCGCAGCGCGCAGAAAACTCGACAGCACGTCACCCTCGGTGTTTTTACCAGGCCCCTCTTCGGCCTTGTCCGGTCGCCAGCGGTGCGGGTTGTGGCAGCTGGCGCAGGTAATGACACCGACCGATACCTGCTTGCCATCCGCGCCGTACACCGGGATGTCTGCGCCGGCGTTCTGTCTGAAGCGCGCGCGCAACGCGTGCGACCACACCTGTACTTTGGCGGGATGCTGACTCTCCAACGGTATCTTTGCCTGGGCGATCCCGTCTTGCACGTGACAACTCCGGCAAAGCTGCTCAGAACCGCTCGGCGCCGCACCCGGCTTGCGCGCCCACAAGTGCTGATCCTGGACCGCGTTGTGCACGAGATGGCATTGCCCGCACACACCGGATTCAGCCACCGTCTCGCCCATGGCATTGACCGCCTTGGCGGCGGTCACGGCCAAGTCATGGTCGGTGCGGCGTACGAACTTTTGCTCCCGATGACACTCGACGCATAAATCCGAGGGTCCCGCGGCGGATACGCGCAGGAAACTGGTGGCGGCGTCCCCCTCCGCCCCGGCATCCGCGCCGGCGCGGCTCGCGATATTGGTCGGGTCCCATTGATGCGGATCGTGGCAACTGGCGCACTCCACCACGCCACGAGCGGCGTCGCCACCACCAGTCGCACTGAACAGCGGCAGATTGGGTTTCATGCCATCCAGCAGTTTCATTCCCACGGGATGGCTATGCGTGCCGACAAGTTTCTTTTCCGCCAACCCGCCATCGCGATGACAACTGGTGCACAGACCGACGGTGCTGCCTTTACCCGGCCCGGTGTCGCGCGCCCACAGGAACCGTCCTTTGGCGTTATGCGGCTGATGACAGGTGCTGCACAGCCCAAGCTCGGAGTCGGCAGCCGTGGTGCGCACCGGCTTTTTACCCTTGACCTTGCCCTTGGTAACAGGGGTAGTGATGGCCAGATTATGCTTCGACAGCGCCAGCGCCGCCTTATCGGTGTGGCAGTTGGTGCACAACGTGCTATTAGCATCCAGGGGCAGACGCAGAAAACTGTTCGCGCCACTGCCTTCAATTTTACGCGGATCTGTTTTTGCCGTGGCCTGACCTGCCGGCGTGGGCGACCAGGTGTGCGGATCATGGCAACTGGCGCAGCCGACTTTACCGGCATCACGGGTGCGCAAGCCGCGGTTATCGTACAGCGGCAGCGGCGTCAGCGGCTTGTTGGGATTCAACAGCGGAAAGCGGCTGTTCCAGCCCTGCGAGCTTACGCGGATGCCAATATCGGCGATGGCGACATTCACCGGGTGACTATGTTCGCCGATGGTTTTTTTCTTGGCGAGTCCTTCCGGGTTATGACAGGTCAGACAACGCGCCGACATGGGGTCGACACCGGGGAAGACGTCGCGCGCCCAAAGCGCCGGGCCGTTGGCGTTATGCGGTAGATGACAGACGCCGCAGGGACCGGATTGGGTTGCTGTCTGGTTATGGATATTGACCGCTTCCGGCGCCATGATCGAAAGGTCGTGCTTGGTCTGCAGGATGTCCTGTTTGCCCGTATGGCAGGTGCCGCACAACGCCGACCGGCTGTTGTCCATCACCAGCATTTTTTCTTCCGGCGCCGCGTGCACGCGGTGACAGGACTGGCAGATCACACTTCCGCCGCTGCCGAATTTGCCACCGGCGCTCGCCAGACTCACGGGCGGCTTGTCGATAGGTCGAAATACCGGGTGGCTGCCTTCCTCCGGTCCGGCGCTTTTTTCCAGGTGGCACGCCAGACACAAACTGGAATCGACGTTCTTGACGCGTAGAAATACCGGCGACTCCGATTGCGCCCAGTCGACACCATGGGCAGTGTGGCAGGTTCCGCAATAGACCTTGCCATCGTCGTTGAGGGGAAAGATCACCTTGCCGCCGGACGTGGGTATCTTTACCTTGGCCGTGGGCTTGACGCCCACGGGATGGCCGTGGCGCGCGCTACGCCACACCGGGCGCGAATCCAGAACAAAACCGTCGTGGCAGGAAAAGCACATGCGTTCGGTGCTGGCCACATCCTGGCGGCCGGTGGCCACCAGCGGCTTCGGTTCGTAGGCCACCAGCGGCGTGACATCGGGCCGCTTGAAGTCGGTCAACCACATGACATGGCAGGTGGCGCATTCGCGGTTGGCCGCCACGTCCTGCGCCGCGCGCGCATCCGCTACAGCCAGCAGTGCCACCATCGCCAGGATTAGGGTGGCCGCGACCGGGAGGCTTGCCATTTCCAGCCAAGGCCAGCGTGACCATGCAGCCATAGTGATCATTCTTTCAGCTCGAAGACGGAGATCTTGTTTTTGAGTACTTCCGCGACATACAGCCGGTTGTCGGCGTCGATGGCGATACCGCCCGCGGCCTCGAACCGATAGGGCACACCGGCACTGCCAAGCACATACAAAAACTGACCGGCGTCATCGAACACCTGTATCACATCCAGATAACTGTCGCTGATATAAACCCGGCCACGCTTGTCCGTGGCCACGCCCTTCGGCCGGAACAACTGGCCCGGTAACACCCCCCATTCACCGATGGCCGAGGCGCGGCCGTTTTTATCGAACACCTGCACCCGGGTATTGAACACATCCACCACATACACGCGGCCGTCGGCCCCCACCGTGACGCTGGCGGGATAGCGGAACTCGCCGGGGTTGACGCCCTGACCGCCCCACTGCCGCAGCAAACGGCCGTCCGGGGAGTAGACCATGAGCTTGTGATTGGTATTGCCGGTGACATACACGGTTTTGCCGCTGGCATCCGTCGCCACGTCGATGGGCGGCACCGCTCGACCGCCGCTGGCGACATTGAACGCGCGCAGGAATTTACCGTCGGCGGCGAACACCTGGATACGCCGGTTGCCTTTATCCGCCACGTACACCTGGCCATCGGGGCCGGTGCCTATGCCCACCGGATCCTTGAACTCTCCGCGACCGGCGCCGCGTTGCCCGATAACAAACAGAGCGCCGCCACGCCGGTCGAAGACCGCAATGCGCTGGTTACCGCCATCGACCACGTAGATGCGTCCATCCTCTCCGACGGCCACATCCGTTGGCAGGGAGAGTGGCGATCCCGCGGCACTGGTGAGATCGAACAAATGACGGGGGGTGCGCGTCGCGGTGACATCCGCCCACGCCGACACGACGACAAGCAACAGCAGACCGATAACGCCGCTCGCCGCTCCGCGCATGTGCTTAACGCTTTTCTTTGTCAGTAGCCGAAGGCGCATCATACGTCTTCCTCCACCATTCCTTCGGATCGTCACGCATCGCACCGCCATTTTTCGAGCGCGGAGTGTTGGCTTTCGTCCCGGGCTGTGCCTCGGTTGTCGGCGGCGATTCCCCAGACTTCATCAGGCTGGGTATGTAAAAGTCTTTATACTTCTGCACTATCCCGACGATGTTGAGATTGGTCACGTCCTGGATGCGCCGCTCGGAAAAACCGAGCTTGCGGTAAGGCACGTAGCTCTTGCCCTCGTCGGTATGGCAACGGTCGCAGGCGCGGCCTTTAGACATAATCAACTTATGGAAGGTCTTTTTGACCGACTCACGATCATGATCGGACAGACGATCGTGCAGCGCCTCGAACTCCTTGGCGCGCGGATCGTCGTCGGTGATCTCCAGCAGTTGCTCGGTGCCGGCGTAATTGCTGTAGGCAACGATTTTCGAGTAAAAATCGTCGGTCGCGTTGAGATAACCGGTTTTTGGATCCACGTTGGTACCGAACGGCGAACCCTGCACCGCGATACCGGAGAAATTCAACCAGCGCAGAGTGATGCTATTCTCCGGCACCTTGCGCGGATCGGTATGGCAGGTCATGCAACCGATGAACTGCGTATGCATATTCATCAAGGTACGCACCATGGGTTCTTTCGAGTGCGGGTAATCGCCATGACACACGAAGCACACATTCTTTTTACCCTGCCGGCTCAGGTCCTCGGCCGGGAGATTGTGGAAGTGGCGCAGGCGTTCGGCGGTTCGCTCCTCGCTGAGGCGCACCAGAAGTCCCGGCTTCTCCGGCGCCTTGAACAAACCGAAGCCACCACCGATGGCGGCGATCAGCGACAATATCAGGCTCAGGATAATACCCAGCAGGATGATCGCAGTCAGAAAGGCGATCACCGGATGATCGCGTCGCATCCCGGTGATACTGAACGGGTCATTGGTGAAACCTCCCGGCAATTTCGCCTTATGGTCCATGATGACCATGATGGCAACACCCAGGAAGAAGAACAGCAGCACTGCTGTCACTATAAGTACGGTGCTTATCGGGGCCACAGTTTGCATAGACGTTCCTTAATGGCTACACATGCGATTCAGTAAGTAGCAGCCAGATGACGAACACGCCAAACACCG
>JAYUFH010000237.1:0-12721 GCA_043738765.1 Pseudomonadota bacterium
TGACCATCGAGCCCGGTAGCGGCCTGGCACCGCCCACCACCGACCTGCCGGTGGCCTTTGCCACGCGCTTCCCGGCCGCCATCATCCGCGACCATTCCAGTTTGCAGACCTATCTGGTGAGCGAGGGCGCCAGCCACGATCGGCTCGCGACGATGCGCGCCGATGTGGCTGCCGGAGAAGACCGTGTTGACATTCAGTTAGTGAACCTTCGCGTGACAGTGCACGAGGAACCACCGGAGCGTTATCTCCAAGGCATCCAGCGCATCCTCGACTACATCCGTGCCGGCGATGTGTTTCAGGTCAATTTGTCGCGGGAGTGGCGCGGCGAAATGGAAAATGATTTTTCACCGGTGGATATTTATCGCCGGCTGCGTCACACCAATCCAGCACCGTTCGCAGGATTGCTTACCCTGGGCGACGACCGAGCGGTGATCAGCTCCTCGCCTGAACGATTGGCAGAAGTATGCGACGGCATGCTGCGCACCCGGCCCATCGCCGGCACCAGTCCGCGTAGCGTTGACCGTCAGCAGGACCAGGCTTGGTCGGACGCATTGCTGCGTCACCCCAAAGAACGCGCCGAACACATCATGCTCCTGGATCTTGAACGCAACGACGTGGGCCGGGTGTGTGTCCCGGGCACGGTCAAGGTCAGCGAGTTCATGCTGCTGGAGTCCTATGCGCATGTACATCATATCGTTTCCGCCGTAGAGGGACGGTTGCGCCCGGGAGTAACGCCGGGGCAGGTCATCCGCGCGGTATTCCCCGGCGGGACCATCACCGGCTGCCCCAAAGTGCGCAGCATGCAGATCATCGCGGAGCTGGAGCAGACGGGGCGTGGTGCCTACACCGGTTCCATGGGTTATCTTAATCATGATGGCAGCATGGACCTGAATATTCTGATTCGTACCCTGGTGCAGAACGGCCGCCACATCCGTTTGCGCGCCGGTGGCGGTATCGTGGCGGATTCCGACCCCCAGCGTGAACTACGCGAAACCTACGCCAAGGCCGAAGGTCTGGTCGCGGCGTTGACGCGGCCGGCGCCATGATCACGCTGGTAAATGGTATAGAAACAGATCAGGTATCCGTGGCGGATCGCGGATTTCAGTATGGCGATGGTCTGTTTGAGACCATCGCCGTGTATCAGGGAACACCGCTGCTATGGACAAGGCATATCCAACGATTGCGTGACGGTTGCGCGCGCCTGCAGCTGGATATGCCGGATGAAACGCTGTTGCTGCAGGAGGCCGTGCGGGTCGCCAGCGACGCGCAGCGTGCCGTGGTAAAAATCACGGTCACCCACGGACCCGCCGGGCGCGGTTACGCCCGAGTCACCTGGAGCCCGCCGACGCGGGTGATCAGTGCGCGCCACTGGCCCAACTATCCCGCCACGCATGCGCGTGATGGCGTCGCCGTGCGCTGGTGCCAGACGACGCTGGCACGAAACCGGCCGCTCGCGGGTATCAAACATCTGAATCGGTTATCCCAAGTGATGGCGCGGGCGGAATGGGGGACAGACTACGCGGAAGGCCTCCTGTGCGATGAGGCGGGTTTTGTGATCGAAGGCACCATGAGCAATATATTCGCCGTGTTCGGCGATACCGTAATCACCCCGGACCTGTCACAATCCGGCGTTGCCGGGGTGATGCGTGCGGAGGTCTTGCGAGCCGCACCAAGCTGCGGCCTCACGTGTCGCGAAGACTGGATCACACCGACAGCGCTGGAATCCGCTGACGAATTATTTTTAACCAATAGCGTTATCGGTGTCTGGCCCATCCGGACGCTGGCGACCAGGAGTTATACGATTGGCCAAGCCACTCATACAATACAAAAGACGATCGAAGCAGCGCAGTGTTTTGCGCCAGCTGATTAATTACCTGTTCGCAAGTGTCGTTCTGGTCGTGCTCGCGCTGGGCTCGTACCTGTACTGGTTCAGCATCACCCGCCTGTCGCCGCAGGAAATCATCTATGTGGTCGAGCCGGGCGCCACGCTGCGTGGCTTCGCGCGACAACTGCACGACCAGGGTGTGCTGCCGGATGCGCATTCCCTGGTGTGGCTTGCCTACATCAAAGGCCAGGCGCGGCATCTCAAGGCCGGTGAGTATCGCTTTCGCAAGGGCATCACCGCACCGCAACTGTTGGATCAGGTGATCACCGGTCGGGTGGTGGAGTATCCCCTGGTCATCATCGAAGGTTGGACCTTCAAACAGGTGATGGAGACCTTGGAGAAGGCGCCGCGACTCACGCATACCCTGCAGGGTCTGAAGCCGAACCAGATCATGGCGAGCCTGGGTTATCCCGGCATGTACCCCGAGGGTCGTTTCTATCCAGATACTTATTATTACTCCGCTGGCATGTCTGATCTCATCATCCTGCAACGCGCCTTCCAGAAAATGGATACGCGCCTGCAGGAGGAATGGGCCAATCGTGACGCCAGCGTGCCACTGAAGAATCCCGACGAGGCCTTAACCCTGGCATCCATCGTTGAAAAAGAAACCGGCCGCGCCGACGAGCGCCCCATGATCGCCGGTGTCTTTTCCCAGCGACTGCGCATGGGCATGCGCCTGCAAACGGACCCAACGGTGATCTACGGCATGGGGGATCAGTTTCACGGCAATATCCGCCTCAAGGATCTGCGTACACGCACACCATACAATACTTACTTCATCAAGGGGCTCCCGCCGACGCCCATCGCCATGCCGAGCGGCGCCGCAATCCACGCGGTACTGAACCCGGCAAATACGAAGGCCTTGTACTTCGTGGCGCGGGGTGACGGTGGGCATGTGTTTTCCGATAATCTGCGGGATCACAATCAAGCAGTGGAAAAATATCAACTCAATGGCGGGTCGGCGAAAAAACCCACACCCGCGGCCAAGCCAACCGTAGTACACCGGGCAAAACCTCGGGCGACGTCCGCGCCATGAGCCGGGGAAAATTCATAACATTGGAAGGCTCCGAGGGTGCGGGGAAGAGCACCAGTCTTGCCTATATTCAAACGTTACTCAGCCAGGCCGGCATTACCGCTATCAGTACACGCGAGCCAGGCGGTACTGACATCGGGGAACAGGTGCGCGACCTCCTGTTGCAACGACATGGCCACGGCATGGGGAATGACACCGAGCTGCTGCTGATGTTCGCGGCGCGCGCCGAACACCTGGAGAAAGTCATCCGCCCGGCGCTGGACGCGGGTAAATGGGTGCTGTGCGATCGCTTCACCGATGCGACGTATGCCTATCAGGGGGGAGGGCGCGGTATCGCCGACGCGCGTATCGCCGCGTTGGAATCCTGGACCCAGGGGGATCTGCGGCCGGACATCACCCTCTTGTTCGATATCCCCACGACGCAGGGATTGCAGCGCGCAGGCAGGCGCAGCACGCCCGACCGCTTCGAGCAGGAGAATCAGGACTTCTTCGAGCGGGTGCGCCAACGTTATCTGGCGCGCGCCGCACACGAGCCGGCACGCATCCACCTCATCAATGCCGCCTCGGATATTCCGCAGGTGCAAGCGCAATTGCGAGACGTGTTGAGTAAGGTACTGGCATGACGCCGGATAGCCACACGGAGCTGCATCCCTGGAACCGCGCCCAGGCGCATCGCCTGATGTCGGCGTTGGATCGATTGCCCCACGCCTTGCTGCTGGCGGGTCCCGTTGGTCTTGGCAAAAATGCCTTTGCCTGGCATCTCACCCGGCGATTGCTATGCACGCAGCCCGCCCCGGAGGCTGAGCCTTGCGGCATCTGCCATAGCTGCCGTCTTTATCAGGCCGGCACCCATCCCGACGTCATTCAGATTGCGCCGGAGGAGCAGGGCAAGGCCATCTTGATCGATCAGATCCGCGCCCTGGCGGGTTTTCTCCAGCTCAAACCTCACAGCGCCCCCAGCAAGGTGGCCGTCATTAGCCCGGCGGAGGCCATGAACCTGAACGCCGCCAATGCCCTGCTCAAGATGCTGGAGGAGCCGCCTGCCGGGTCTTACCTAATTCTGGTGGGGGCCAAGCTCCAGCGACTGCCCGCCACGATACGCAGCCGCTGCACCCGCTTGGATTTCCCGCGTCCCGAACGGCAGGCGGCACTGTCCTGGCTGCACAGCCAAGGGGAAACCCCAACAGATGCCGAACTGCTCCTGGATCTGGCGGATGGCGCACCCTTGCGGGCCCTGGAGCTTAAGCGCACGGACTATTTGGCCCAGCGGCGCCAACTCATGGACGACATCGCCTCTCTGGCGGGCCCCCACGCCGATCCCCTGGCCTGCGCCGTCCGCTGGAAAACCCTGGGCGCTGCTCGTTCACTGGCCTGGCTGGAGCTGTGGGTGGCGGACAGGATCAAGCTGGGCATGGCGCCCGGTACGCCCAGCCGCAGCAACCCTGATGACATGGGGCGGTTGCAAGCGCCCCAGAAGCAGTTAGACTTGAAGCAGTTGTTTGATTTTTTGGAGGCAGTTGCTGAAAGCAGAAACCTTCTAGGCGGACCACTCGACGAGTTGTTGTTATTGGAAGATATATTAATTCGCTGGGCCCGGTTAATTAAGACGCTGACCCTGGGCCCGATAACGAGACACTAATCCCCCATGGCCGAAAAAATAAATCCCATGTCGTCCATGGCGCGTCCCGCTGTTATGGCACGCCCCGGCGTACTGTCCCTCACTATTAAAGACAAGAGCGCCCTGTATGCGGCGTATATGCCGTATGTGCGTGGCGGCGGGATTTTTATTCCCAGCACAAAAAGTTACAAACTGGGCGATGAGGTCTTTATGCTGCTGACCCTCATGGACAGCAAGGAAAAAATTCCCGTGGCCGGTCATGTGGTCTGGATCACGCCGGTCAACGCCCAGGGCAGCCGCGCCGCCGGTATCGGCATCCAATTCAGCGAAAAAGACTCAGGCGCCGCGCGCAATAAAATAGAAGGCCTGCTCGCCGGCCAATTGACCTCCGACAAACCCACCCATACCATGTAACGATGCCCACCCTGGTTGATTCCCACTGCCACATCAATTTCGATCCCCTCGCAAGCCAGCTCCCCCAGATACTGCAAAATGCCCGCGACCAGGGCGTTGCCTATCTGTTATGTGTTTCAGTAAATCTGGAGGATTTCCCCCAGGTACTGGCCCTGGCCCAGACACATCCGCACATCTTTGCCTCCGTCGGCGTGCACCCGGATCACCAGGAGTGTCGTGAGCCCACGGTGGAACAACTGGTGGAACTGGCACAGGATGCGCGCATCGTCGCCATCGGCGAGACCGGGTTGGATTATTATCGCCTCAGCGGCGACATGACCTGGCAACAGGAGCGCTTCCGTCGCCACATCCGCGCGGCGCGTGCCAGCGGCAAGCCACTGATCATTCATACCCGCTCGGCCTCCGCGGACACCCTACGTATTATGCGGGAGGAACGGGCGCAGGACATCGGCGGCGTCATGCATTGCTTCACCGAGGACTGGGACACGGCACGTGCCGCCCTCGATCTCAATTTTTATATCTCGTTTTCCGGCATCGTCACCTTCAAGAACGCCGAGGCAATACGCCAAGTGGCCCTGCAGGTGCCGGACGACCGGCTGTTGATCGAGACCGACTCCCCGTATCTAGCGCCGGTGCCGCACCGCGGCAAGGTCAATGAACCTTCTTATGTACGTTACGTGGCTTCGAAACTGGCGGAGCTGCGCGGCTGCAGCCTGGACGAGTTGGCCACCCTCACCACACGTAACTTCTTTACCTTGTTTGCCGCGGCGAAGGCAGGTTAAGTCTGTTGCTAATGTGCCTTAGAAATAATAATTAACTATATGATAATAAATATAAAAGTTAATAGTATGTAGGGTGGGCATCGCCCACCCTACGAAACCTGGCTAAAGTTCCGTATATTCCAAGGCCCGCTCAAGCGACTCATGGGTATTGTAGACGTGCGGAGAAAACCGAATGCCGCCACCGCGTTTGGCACACACCACGTTAAGCCCCATCAAGTGTTGATACAGTTTATCGTCACTCACTTGGGTATGGCGGAAGGTGACGATGCCCGCATAGCGGCCTTCATCGGTGCGCGTGATGAGTTGCAGGTGGGGGCGCTGGCGGATACCGGCAAACAGGTATTCCGCATTGCCCAGGACCCGGCGCTGAATTTCCTTGCTGCCGATCTCCTCCAGTAACGACAGGCTCGCCGTCAGGGCATGGATGCCGAGCATGTTGGGGCTGCCGCATTCAAAGCGCCGCGCCGACGCCGCTGGCTTCCACCCATGCGGATTAAAATTATAATGATCTTCGATCATGTGCCAGCCGAATTGATGCAAGACCAGCTGTGGGCGCCAACGAGCGGCGCAGTAAAATACCGCCGTGCCTTCCGGACTGAGCAGCCACTTGTGCGCATCCGCCATGAGGAAATCGATCTGCATGCCTTGCACATCGTGCGGCAGCACACCGAGGCCCTGGATGGCGTCGACACAGAAGGCGATGCCTTTTTCGTGGCAACCCTGACCGAGCCGGCGCAGGTCCATGCGCAGGCCACTGGCGTACTGCACCGTACTGACCGACAGCAGACGCGTCTGCGCATCCGCCGCCGCCAACAATGCCAACTCCGGATCCGGCACATCCTGCAGCGACACATAACGCACCGTCACGCCGCGCGCCGCCAGGGACTCCCACACCAGGCGGTTGGACGGGAACTCCTCCTCACTCAACACCACGTTGTCCCCAGGCTTCCAAGGGTAGCCGTGCGCGACCATCGACAAGGCCTCGGAGGTATTTTTGAGCAATGCGATATCGTCGGGGGAGGGGGCATTGACCAGGCGCGCGAGGCTGACGCGCAGCGCTTGCTCCACCTCGACCCAGGCGGGATAGTCGCGCGCACCCATGTCTACATTTTGCGCGGCAAATTGCCGTACCGCCGCGCCGGTGCGCGACGACCAGGGGCCGACGCCCGCGTGGTTGAGGTAAAGGTAATTGTCGGCAACAGGAAATTCCTGTTGCAGTAGATCATCCAGATCGGACATAGGAGGGTCTCGTGGTCAGAAACTACTGGGAGTTAGCCGGTGGTCGGCGTGTCGCCGAGTATAGCGCAATGTCGCCGACAGACAGCTCAAGGCGAGGGAATAATGCTGATATCGGTCCGATTGTTCTGGCGGGCGATCTGGTTCCACTCCCCGGCGGTCTGCACTATGCTGCGATCCGGATAGGGCATCAGTGGCCGGCTGTTACCGCGGGAAATAATTTCGATCTGGATGCTGGGCAACGGTTCCGCAAGAAAGCGCGCAAACTCCGTGGACTGGCGACGACCCAGCAGGGCCGCATACTCCGGTGAATGGCTCACCACCTCGCAACGGCTGAAGGGCAGGTTGCGCGGTGGCAGGCGGTAGGCGCCCTGTTCATCGCGCACCAGACAGAACTCGCCGACATAGGTCTCGATGCGCACCACGCCTTGAAATTCGGCTGCGTTGAGCCGTGTCATCAGTTCTCGCAGCAGCAACAGACGCTCATCGCCGAGGGGCAGCTGATCGTAATCGTACTGTCCCTGCAGATTTAACGCCCAGGCAACGGCGTTGGTGAGGGCACGGGTGCGGGTGCGGAGGATGCGCTGTTGTGCGGACATGCTATCGCGTAGCTGGGTGGTTTCGTCGATGCCAGCCGTGTGGTCGGCCTCGGATTTAAGCCGGACGATCTCTTCCTGCGCATCGGCCCGCTGCCCATCGGCATGTCGATATTGTTGCCAATACCAGAATGCCGGCAACAGAAGGAGGGCCGTGTAGAGTCCGCGCCTCAACCATGACACGGCGGGCGCAACAGAAACAGGTGGGTGATCGATACGCGAGCTATCTGCAGAATTAGTCGCTTGCTGTGATTCAGTTCTTGGGTGATTCGATATCGATGCCAACCGATCGCGCTGCCCACGCTCGGACATGCCACGCGGCGATTGTTTGTCGGCCTCGTCGAGGGAGTCCGCCTGTGGTCGCTGTGTGTCATTGTGCGCAGTATGCGATGGAGTTGCTGGCATGATGCGTTGGTGGGTGTCATGTTCGGAGCCGGTTTTGAGACGGCGTAGAATACGCATGAGTTCCATCGGGTCGATGGGCTTGCGCAGCACATCGACAGCGCCTACTGACAAGGCCTGACCCATGTACGATTCGCCCTCCGTCGAGGTGTACATGACCACCGGCACCCTGCTGGTCCTGGGATCGCTTTTGAGCACGCGCAGGGTTTCGAAGCCATCCATGCCTGGCATCATGTGATCCAGGAAGATCACGCTCGGATGGAGATTCATGCGCAGATAGTCGATCGCCTCCGACCCTGATTCGGCGGTGTCCACAGCCAGGCCGTGTTCCTTCAGCATACGACTCAGGCTGGCCAGGGCGACACGGGAGTCGTCCACCACCAGGGCTGACTTTAGCGTGACGCTTTCGGGAAAAATTCGGCGGGTGTTTTCCAGAGAGGTTCCCTCGATCTTACTTGAACGGCTATTTTTCGTGTCTTGTTCCTGAGAGCATTTCATCCGGCTCCGCATGCCCTATCAGTTCAGCGATAGAGCGTAACTATGTGTAGTGTAAAGCTAATTTAAATGAAGGTCGATTTGTTATTGGGTGCGTGGCGCGTGGGACCAGAAGTCAACCAGACGACTACCATTTACAAAAGTCTGCGGCGGCCATAATATATCATTTCTTTCAGTATGTTGTACGATGTAGACAGATTTTTTCCCGGTCTATCGGCGGGGATGGAGATACGGTGGCCGACCAGGGATCTTCGCCAATACAGTAACCTATCCCCTTCAAGATTGCCGTAGGCTGGCTGATTAAAAATTGCGCTCCTGTCTTTCCTGCGTGCGAACTTGATACCGACCTTGAGTTCAAATCGTGGCGCCCCCACCATACAGACGTCTGTCACAGCCAGCACACAAAAAAATACCCCAAGGGAAGCTACACATCCACCAGTAGATCGATATAATCAATCCCTAATACAAACCTGCACAACAAGGTGTTCTATGTTTGCCTCGCAACCTACCCAGCCATTGATAGATCGGTGTCGTCACCCCTACCGGCAGCGAGGGGCGGGGGCAGTGTTGCTGTTGATCGTGCTGACCGCCTGCGGCAAGGGAGGAGAGGCTGCCAATGGTCCTGGCATGATGGCCCTGCCGGTGACCGTGCTCGAGATGCAGCCGCAACGTGTGCCTAGCGTGGTCGAGGCAGTGGGCCAGGCGGAAGGCTCGAAGGAGGTCGAGGTACACGCACGTGTCTCGGGTATCCTGACCCAACAACTTTATAAGGAAGGCGACACCGTCAAGGCCGGATCGACGCTGTTCACGATCGACCGTGTACCCTATGAGCTGGCCCTGGCGCAGGCGCGCGCGGCCCTGGCACAGGAACAGGCCAGCGTCGAGAAGGCGCAGCGTGACGCCGCGCGCTTGAAGCCCCTGGTCGAACAAAAGGCCATCAGTCAGAAGGAATACGACGACGCCACCTCGGCACTGAAAACCTCCGACGCCCTGGTCGCTGCAAACCAGGCGATGGTGCGCGAGGCGGAACTCAATCTGGACTATACCCGTGTCACTGCGCCGATTACCGGTGTGACCGGTCGCGCCGTCCAATCCGTCGGTAGTCTGGTCGCGGCCGGCAGCCAATCCAGTCTGCTCACGACAGTCAATATTACTGACCCGATCTGGGTGAGTTTTTCCTTCTCTGAGAGTGAAGTCCTGAAGCTACGCCGCGCCGCTGGCAAGACCTGGGTGACACTGCTGCTGCCGGACGGCAGTACCTACGCGAAGCCGGGTAAGCTGAACTTCGCTGCGTCGTCCGTCGATATGAAGACCGGTGCGGTGCCGCTGCGCGCTGCATTCCCCAATCCCAAGCTTGAAATACTGCCGGGTCAGTTCGTGCGCGTTCAGGTCACCCTGGGGGAACGCGAGGCCTACCTGGTACCGCAGTCCGCGCTGTCCCAGGGCGATCAAGGCAAGATGGTATTCACCGTGTCGGCAGACAACAAGGTGGCGCCGCGACCCGTGGAGACCGCCGGCTGGTCTGGGCATGATTGGGTGGTCACTCAGGGCCTGGCCCCGGGTGACAAGGTCATCGTCGACAACCTGATGAAACTGCGGCCGGGTGCGCCCGTAGCACCCCATGGTCCGGAGCAAGCCCCCGGCGGTCCCGGGGCGGGTGGTGGCGCGGCAAAAGAAGGCGCTAAGACGTCCGCCGTACCCAAGGCTAGCCCGCCTGCCGCCCATAAATCGTCCGCACCGTAATCCGCGGAACAGGTTCATTCCACCCGTTCGGCCCAAAGGGAAAATCAGTCCATGTCCAGGTTTTTTATCGAACGCCCGATCTTCGCCAGCGTGTTGGCGATCATCATCGTGCTGGCCGGGCTGGTGGCCGCGAAAATACTGCCGATCGCGCAGTATCCGGAAATCGCGCCACCCACTGTCACCATCACCGCGACCTATCCGGGCGCCTCTGCCGAGACCCTCGCCAAGACCGTCGCCGCGCCGATCGAGGAGCAGCTCTCCGGCGTGGAGAACTTGCTGTACTTCAATTCGACCTCGTCATCCAACGGCCAGACCACCATTACGGCAACTTTCGAGGTCGGCACCGACGTCGACAAGGCGACCTTCAACGTTAACAATCGCGTGCAGCTCGCCACGCCGCGCCTGCCCCAGGAAGTGGTGCGCAACGGCGTGACGGTGGCCAAGCGCTCGCTGAATATCCTGCTGGTGGTCGCGCTGAACTCGCCCAAGGGCACTTACGACACACTCTATCTTTCCAACTACGCGACCCAGAATGTCGTCGATGAGCTGAAGCGCCTGCCGGGAACGGCGGACGTCACGATCTTCGGCGCGCGCGACTACTCCATGCGCGTGTGGCTGCGGCCGGACCGCATGGCGCAGCTCGGCCTGACCATCGCCGACATTACCAGCGCCATCAATTCGCAAAACGCGCAATACGCCGCGGGCAAGATCGGCGCCGATCCGGCGCCCAAGGGTCAGGAGCTGGTGTATACAGTGGTCGCGAGCGGACGTCTTATCCAGCCGGAGCAATTCGGCGATATCGTGCTGCGCTCCACCGGCCCCAACGGCGTGCTGCGCCTCAAGGACGTGGCGCGTATCGAACTCGGCGCGCAAAGCTACGACGCGTCCAACAGCGTCAACGGCCAGCCGGCCATCGCGCTCGCGGTGTTCCTGCAGTCGGGCGCCAATGCACTGGACGTCGCCGCGGCGATACGCGCCAAGATGGCGGAGTTGAAGAAAGACCGATTCCCCAACGATGTCGATTACCTCATTCCCTACGATACGACACGCTTCGTCTCGGCCTCGATCAAAAGCGTGATCCATACCATCTCCGAGGCGGCGATTATCGTATTGCTGGTGGTCTTCATGTTCCTGCAGTCCTGGCGGGCGACACTGATACCAATGCTGGCGGTGCCGGTGTCGCTGATCGGCACGTTCGCGGGGCTGTGGTTATTCGGTTTTTCCATCAATACGCTGACATTGTTTGCCATGGTGCTGGCCATCGGCATTGTCGTCGACGACGCCATCGTGGTGCTGGAAAACGTCGAACGCCTGATGCGCGAGGAGAAAATGCAGCCACTCGAGGCGGCGCTCGAGGCGATGCGCGAGGTGCAGGGTGCCGTCATCGGCATTGTGCTGGCGCTGTCCTCGGTGTTCATCCCGGTCGCCTTTCTGGGCGGCATCGCCGGCCAGCTGTATCGCCAGTTCGCGGTCACGGTGACCATTGCGGTGATACTCTCGGGCCTGGTGGCGCTCACGCTGACGCCGGCGCTGTGCGCGATCATGTTGAAGCCCGGTGACCACACCGGTGGCCCCTTGGACCGGATATTCATACCCTTCAACCGCCTATTCAGTTGGATGACGCAACATTTTCTGGGCGCGGTCGACCTGGTCCTGGCACGGCGCGCGGCGGCACTCGGGGTGTTCGTGTTGCTGCTCGGCCTGGTGGCCTTGCTGTTCTGGCGCATACCCGGCAGCTTTGTGCCATCGGAGGACCAGGGCTATATCATCACCGCTGTCATCCTGCCCGATGGGGCGACACTGGAACGCACCAGCCGGACCACCGCACAGTTGCGCGGGATGATGATCGGCAACCAGGCGATCGAAAACATCTTCATCGTGAACGGTTTCGATCTTATCGGCGGCGGCAGCAAGAGCAACGCCGCCACCATCTTTATGCCGCTGAAACCCTGGAGCGACCGCAAGCAGACCGCGCAGCAGCTGGCGACAGAAGTGAGCGGCAAGGGATTCATGCTGACGGATGGCATTGCGTTCGCCTTCAACCCGCCGGCGATACGCGGGCTGGGCGCAACGGGCGGCTTCGAGGTCTATGTGCAGGGGCGCACGGATGCCGACCCGCAGCATCTCGCCAAGGTGACCCACGAATTCATCGACGCCCTCGGAAAAAATCCGGCGCTGACGGGCCTCAACACCTTCTACCGACCCACCGTGCCGCAGCTGCATGTCGAGGTCAATCGCGAAAAGGCGCTGGCCCTGGGCATTCCTGTCAGCGACGTGTTCGGCGCCCTGCAGGCGCAGATGGGTTCACTCTACGTCAACGATTTCAACAAGTCGGGGCGCACCTATCGCGTCACGATTCAGGCTGACGCGCCCTACCGCTCCAAGCCCGAGGATCTCGGCAACCTCTACGTGCGTTCGAATACGACTAACTCCATGGTCCCGTTGAAGGCGCTGATCACGGTAACCAGCGTCATCGGCCCCGAACAACTTGAGCGCTACAACGGCTACATCGCGGCC
>JAYUFH010000238.1:0-1795 GCA_043738765.1 Pseudomonadota bacterium
GCGATATTTCATATCGAAATGATGATGCGAGATTTACATCTGTTTACAAGTTGAAATCACAATCGGGCGGACCTGTTCATTTTGCAGGTCGTGCGCTAAAGACTCGCTCGCATTGAAACAGGACATGCGTATTAAACGCGCAGCGTCTGTTCTCGGTGGATAATGCAACTTTTTTTCTGTAAATATCCGGTCGTTGATTGGCGGGTCATCGGGGCTCGATGTTGAGGTAGGGTCGGTCGGTTTCCCATTCGTCGCTGATTTCGCTGAGGACGGCGGAAGCGAGGCGGAGCAGCGAGGCTTCGTTGGGGAAGAGCGTGGCGACGCGTGTGCGTCGTTTGATCTCCTTGTTGAGGCGTTCCTGGCCGTTGGTGGTGCGTAGCCGCTTGCGGTGTGCTGCGGGGAAGGCGAAGACGGTCAGGGCTTCGGGGGCGTTTTCTTCGAGCCACGCGGCGAGCCGTGGGGCGGTGTCACGGTGGAGATCGACCAGGTTGGCCAGCCGCCGGTCGGCCTCGGCGCGGTCATCGACGTTGAACACACGGCGCAGTCCCTGTGCGACGTCGCTCTTCATGCCCATCTTGGGCACGTAGGCCATGGCGTTGCGCATCAGGTGGAACTGACAGCGTTGCCAGGGCGCCGCCGGGAGGATCGCCTGGCGTGCGGCGCCCAGTCCGGCGTGGTCATCGCTGACGACGAGCTTGATACCGTGCATGCCGCGGTCCAGCAGCGATTGGAGGAACGATCGCCAGTGGACCTCGGCCTCGCTGAGGCAGGCCGAGACCCCGAGGATGGCGCGTTTGCCGGTGGGCAGGACGCCGATGGCCGTCAGCAGCGCGCAACTGACGACGCTGCCGCCGTGGCGTACTTTTTCGTAGCGTGCGTCGAGGATGAGGTACACCACTTCGCCCAGGGGCCTGTTACGCCAGGCTTGGAGCTGCTCGTCGAGTTCGGCGGTGGCGCGGCTGACCTGCGTCGAGGTCACCTCCAGGCCGCAGAGCTTCTCCATGACGGCGGTGACCTTCCGTGTGCTGACGCCCTGGACGTACATCTCAGCGATGGCCAGGGTGAGGGCGCGTTCGCTGCGGACGCCCCGTCGTAGGGCGGCGGGGTAGAAGGGGTCGCCGTGTTCGTCGGCGTAATCGCGGGTCTGGGGGATCCGCAGCTCGACGGGGCCGACGCGGGTGTCGAGGGTCTTGGCCTTGTAGCCGTTGGAATAGCCGCGGCGTGCATCGGTGCGCTGGTGAGGGGCGGCGTTCAGGACGTGCTGGCGTTCGATCCGCATGGCGCTGTTGAGCAGCGTGGCGAAGGCCTGGGCCATGGCGTCGGGGCCGTGCTCGGTGAGTAGTTCCATCAGGTCCTCAAGCGTGGTAGAGTCCATCGGGTGGGTCATCTTCGGTTCCTTTTGAAGTGTGGTAACTCCAAAGAAGCCGCGATGGCCCGCCTTTTCAAGCCGGCGTTCCGGAGAGGGCTGGGGGGCGACTCGCTGCGCTCGCCGCCCCCCAGCCCTCTCCGGTGCATTTACAGAACAGATGATGCACTAGCCCTTGAAGGGGCTCGACGACTATGGCATAACGACCGATGCGGAGTATATGAAGTGGGTCAATAAAGGCAAATTGCTTTTTAATGGAAAAGCTCCTCCAGACAAAACATTAGAAGATTATAAAAAACGCTTAAAACGTGAAAAGGAGAGCACTAAACGCTACGTCGACAGCGACTCGGACCAAGTTTTTTATGACACAATCAGTAAAAGCCAAAAAGAGCTTTCTGAACCCTACGACGAGCTTATTGTTGCTCTTCA
>JAYUFH010000239.1:0-4784 GCA_043738765.1 Pseudomonadota bacterium
ATTCATACACCCGCGGATGTGGCGCGCATGCGTGCGCACGGGGTGCATGCGTTTCTGGTGGGGGAGGCCTGCATGAAGGCCGAGGTCCCGGGGGAGAAGTTGCAGGAGTTGTTTGCATAAACATTCCGCGTCGGACGACGCGGGGGTAGATAGGGTGGGGGCACAATGAAGACAACCGTTAAATGGACCGGCGACGCCAGCTTCAGCGCGCTTTCGGAATCGGGTCACACGCTCATCATGGACGGCCCGCCAGATCATGGCGGCAGGAATCTCGGGCCGCGGCCGATGGAGACGGTGCTCATGGGCATGGGCGGGTGCACGGCGTTCGATGTGGTGCACATCCTGCGTAAGGGCCGCCAGGATATCACCGATTGCGAGGCGCAGATCGACGCCGAACGGGCGCCTGAGGACCCCAAGGTGTTTACGCGCATCCACATTCATTTCGTCATCCACGGTCGGCGGTTGAGTCCGGCGCAGGTGGAACGCGCCATCAAACTGTCGGCGGAAAAATATTGTTCCGCCTCCATCATGCTGGGCAAGACAGCGGTCATCACCCACGATTTCGATATCATCGAGGCGCCATGACCCAGGAGTTCGTTCCCAACCGCACCCGCTTCGAAGAAGTGATGAGCAGCTACTACCGGGTGTGGTTTCGTTTTCATCCAGAGGCCGCCGTCGACGTGGGTGTGGCGGGCTATGCGCATCTGCTCACGCCTTATACCGAGGACGAGCGCGGCGCGCTGGTGTGCCTGAATGACGAATTGATGGTGGGGCTGGAGGAGCTTGCGCATTATGGCCTGAGCGTCGATCAGCAGATCGACCTGGATATTCTGTACAACGCGGCACGGCTGGAAAATGAACATCTGTTGGATGGCGAGACGCAGCGCCCGGACCCCAGTCGCTACCTGCCGATCAACGCTATCCATCAACTGTTGATGCGCCCGGTGGCGGATTTTTCCGCTAATTTGGTCGCCAGGGTGAGTGCGGTGCCTATGCACCTGCAGGGCGCGCGCGCCTATCTGACCGCGGCCGCGAGCCGCATTCCTAATTTGTGGGTGGAGCTGGCGGCGCACAGTGCACGTGCCGGCGCGCTGTTTGTGCTGGAGCTGCCGCAACACCCCAAGGTCCAGGCGAACCATCGACACCTTCCCGGATTTGAGCAGGTGCTGCGCCAGGCGGCGCAGGCGTTGACCGGGTATGCGGATTTCCTCGAGACCGAGATCGCCCCGCAGGCCATAGGCGATTTCGCCTGCGGCAGGATATATTTCGAGCACCTGTTGCGTCGCCGGCATTTTCTCGATATCGATGTCGACGAGGTGCGCGCCCTGGGTGTGCGCCTGTACGAAGAGACCCGGTTGGCGCTGTTGGAGGAGTGTCGTGCCCTGGGTGGCGGGGACGACGTGGCCGCGTTGACGCGGCGCCTCAACGCCAAACATCCTTCGCGGGAAAACCTGCTGGAGGTTTACCGTACGCAGATGCAGGCGGCGCATGCGTTTGTGCTAAGCCACGACCTGGTCAGCGTGCCGCTGGCCACGCGTCTGGAGGTGATGGAGACGCCGGTATTCCTGCGCCACCAGATTCCCTTTGCCGCCTATAACGAGCCTGCACCCAACGACCCCGAACAGCAGGGCTATTATTACGTCACGCCGCCGATCGATCCGGAGCAGTTGGCCGAGCACAATCATGCCGGTGTCATGCACACCTGCGCGCACGAGGCCTGGCCCGGTCATCATCTGCAGTTTGTCACGGCCAATCAAAGCCCGACGTCCCGCAGCCTGCCGCGTCTGCTGAATCCCTCGGCCACCTTATACGAAGGCTGGGCCCTGTACTGCGAACAGTTGATGCACGAACACGGCTTCCTGGCACGTCCGGAAAGCCGCTTCATACTGCTGCGCGACCGCTTATGGCGGGCACTGCGCATCATCATCGACGTGGATATCCACACGCGTGGATTGACGCTGGAGGCCGCCGCCGACCTGATGGTGAGCCGGTTAGGATTTCCCCGCAGCCAGGCCCTGGCCGACCTGGCGTGGTACACCCGCGCGCCCACGGTACCGCTGAGTTATGCCACGGGCTGGTCTATTATCAACGCATTGCGCGAGCGCGTGCGCAACAACCGGCCGGGGTTCAATTTGAAACAGTTCCATGACCAGTTGCTGTCCCAGGGCTCGGTGGCGCTGCCACGGGTGGTGCGGCGTTTGTACGGCGAGTCTATGTGGTCGGCGGTGAAGCGCGATCTATTGCAGAGTGTGGCCGATGCAACGACCTGAGCCCACCAGCGGACTGCGGCACGTGGCCTTGCAGGTGCGGGACCTGGAGGCGTGCGAGCAATTTTATACCCAGCTACTGGGCATGCGCGTGGAGTGGCGCCCGGATGCGGACAATGTCTATCTCACCAGCGGCAATGACAACCTTGCCCTGCACCGCGCGGCAGGTGAATTCGCCGCCGCCTCCGCACAGCGTCTGGATCATATCGGTTTCATCATTGACCGGATGGACGCGGTGGACAGTTGGTTTAATTTTTTAAAGTTCAACGGAGTGACCCTGGTCAAGGAGCCGCGTACCCATCGCGACGGCGCGCGGAGTTTTTATTGCCTCGACCCGGACGGCAACAGCGTGCAATTCATTTACCATCCGCCTCTGTGCCGGGGGGATGCGTGAAGAAATCCCCGTCCGGCAGGATTTCCGCCACTGTCACGCCACTGCCGCTGGCGGTGGATTATCTGACCTTGCCGGAGTGGCAGCTGCGCCTGCAGCGCGATCCATCAACGGTGCTTGCCGAGATCCATTTTGGTACTGCCCTGCGGGCGTTGCAGGACATCAATCACCCGCATGCCCTGATCGACATGGCGCAATTGGGACCGGTGCCACTCATCGAGGTCTGGAGCAGCCGTGCCCCGGTCACTCTGGGCCACTCCGGGGAAATCCAGTTCGCGCGCAATGACGAAATATTTTTCGGCAGCCTGAACTACAGCGCGACCGACGCACGCGATATCGAGGCGACGGTGCGGCGCGCTTACCAGGATATTCTCACCCTCATCGAACGCGAGGGGTTCCCCCACCTGTTGCGCATCTGGAACTATTTTCCCGGGATCACGCGGGATGCCGGGGGCCTCGACCGCTACCAGTGTTTCTGTCGCGGCCGCTTCGAGGCGCTGGAACGCTACTACGGCGAATTCGACCGCAAGCTGCCTTCCGCCAGCGCCGTCGGCACCCAGGGCGGCGGTTTGACCCTCTATTTTATCGCGGCACGGGAAGCGGGCCAGCATCGCGAGAATCCGCGGCAGATCAGCGCCTATCGCTATCCGCCGCAATACGGACCGAAGAGCCCGTCCTTTGCGCGCGCCACGCTCAAGCGCTGGGGCGAGGATTACTGTCTTTATATTTCCGGTACCGCCAGCATCGTCGGGCACCAGTCGTTGCATCCCGGCGATGTGCAATTACAAGTGGACGAGACATTAAACAATCTGCGTGTCTTGATCGACAGCACCGAGCGCGAGGAGGGCGTCGCTTTTGCCGGCCTGGACAGCCTGCGGCAGCTGAAGATTTATATCCGCGATCCGCGGCATCTGGCACTGGTGCAGCGCAGCCTGGATAAGGCGATCGACCCGCGCGTGGCGCGGTTGACTTTGCAGGCGGACGTCTGTCGCTCTGAACTATTGCTGGAGATCGAGGGCATTGCCCGCGCCCGCGGTTGATCCTAATCATAGTGATCTATATAACGCCCGGTATGTAGGGTGGGCATCGCCCACCAGGCGCGGCTTCGATGACCACCGCTGGTGGGCGATGCCCACCCTACATCCAGTCTTGTAGGTCGGGTTCCCCCGTGCGGGGACAAGAGCGCAGCGTAACCCGACATTTCGTCACAGACCAAGGTGGAGCAGCAAAGGTGCTTCCGCAGCAAAGGCGGGGTTTTGTTGGGTTGCGCCCTTCGGGCTTTCGTGCCCTTTAGGGTAAACCCAACCTACGAAGCGCACGATGGTCAGCGTTATGCACGACGTTCAAAGGGAGGCAACAGCCCCTGCCCGCATACTACTCCCCGCTCTTCCAGGTGTATTCCAACCGGCTCGCCCACGCCTGCCGACGTTGATGCCGCGAGGCCAGGCTTTCGCGCCAGTTGAGGATGGATGAGGCGTAGTAAATCATCTTGAACATAAACAACGGCCGGCGCAGGGGTGTGCTGCGGAAGATGTCCGCCGCCAGCAGCGACAGGATGGCCTCTTCCATGCGGAACCAGTTGCGCGGCGACATGAACATCTTGCGCAGCGCCGGTGTAGTGATGCGGTAGATAAACCAGGAGAAGGTCTTGAGGCCGCCGCGCACGGTTCTTTCGTATCGACGCAGGGCGGCGGGGCTGAGTTCGCCTTGGTTCAGGGCCGCGTCCACCAGTTTGGCGCCGAGTTCCGCGCCGTTCATGGCGAGGAACACACCGCTGGAAAACACCGGGTCGATAAAGGCGTAGGCATCGCCGATGATGAGGTAGTTGCCGCCGCCCATGCGCTCCGCCTGGTAGGAGAAGTTGCCCGTGGCCATGGCCGGTGCCATGAGGCGGGCATTCTTTAATCGCTCCGCCAGCAGCGGGTTCAACTTGATGGTGTCCAGGTAGAACTCGTCCACGCTCTTTTTCCGGCCCTTGAGGTAGTACGGCCAGCACACCGCCCCGACGCTGGTGGCGCCGTCCTTCAGCGGGATGAACCAGTACCAGCCGTGCTCGAACCAGTACACGCTGATATTGCCCGCGTCCGTGCCGGGGCGGCGCTGCGCGCCTTCAAAATGGCCGAAGA
>JAYUFH010000240.1:0-1786 GCA_043738765.1 Pseudomonadota bacterium
TTGCGCGCGCCCTTGGCGGCCTTGTGGAACAGGGAGTCATCGTCGCCTTTTTTATTGTCATCGTTGGCCATACGGCAAGTGTCCGCAGCGCTCGGGCCGCTGCATCATGCGCCGGTTACTGCGCGCGGGTCTCAGTCGTCACTATGGCCGCGACCATGGTCGTGTCCATGTCCGCGGTCATGGTCGTTCTCCCTGTCACGATCGTCATCCCGGTCACGTTCCCGGTCCTCGTATTTTCTTCTGCCATGCTTCTCGTGCTTTTCTTTCCAGCCGACGAAGTTGCGGTGATCGTGGTCATCATCGTCGTGATAGCGCGGCTGCGCCTGGCGCTGATAGTCTTCCCACTGTTCATGGCGATACCGGTGCAAACCCGGCGGGAGAATATCTATATTGATACGCCCCCACGGACCGCCGTAACCCGGGCCGGCATACCAGACGTCATGATCGTTCAGATAATAATTGTCGTCTTGAAAAAATATCTGGTGCGGTGAGCCGAAGGCAATATAGATACCTGGGCCGTTCAACCACACCATGTGCGGCGGTGCGGGCAGCGAAATCACCGGCGCCGGGAGGTTGATATGGACCGAGACATCGGCGGCAAGGCCGAGGCCGGACGCAGCCGATAACCAGAGCGCCGTTATGGAAGTTGCAGCGAACCGCAGGACGGGACGTATTGCCATGATGTTTTTTAACCTCTCAGTGATGCTGAATGGATGATAGCGTTATTTTCCGGGCTGTTGGCTTTCCAGATAGCGTTCCGCATCCAGTGCCGCCATGCAGCCGCTGCCGGCGGAGGTGATGGCCTGGCGGTAGACGTGGTCCTGCACGTCGCCGGCGGCGAAGACACCGGGGATATTGGTGGCGGTGGCGTTGCCCTGGTTGCCGGATTTCGTTTTAATGTAACCGTGGTCCATGTCCAGTTGCCCGGTGAACAGGCTGGTGTTGGGGGCGTGGCCGATGGCGATGAACACGCCTTGCACCGGGATATCTTTGGTTTTGCCGGCGCTGGTCTTGAGGCGCGCGCCGGTCACGCCGCTTTTATCCCCCAGGACCTCGTCGAGTTCGAAATTCAATTCCAGCGTCACGTTGCCGTTCTTGGCCTTGTCCATGAGTTTGTCGATGAGGATGGCCTCGGCCTTGAACTTCTCGCGCCGATGGATGACGCTGACATGCGCGGCGATGTTCGATAGATACAGCGCCTCTTCCACGGCGGTGTTGCCGCCGCCCACCACGGCGACCTTCTGACCCTTATAAAAGAATCCATCACAGGTGGCGCAACCGGAAACGCCCTTGCCGCGGAAGGTTTCCTCCGAGGGAATACCGAGATACTTGGCCGAGGCGCCGGTGGCGATAATGAGGGCATCGCAGGTATACACGCCGGAATCACCCTCCAGGCGGATAGGGCGCGCCTTGAGATCGGCCTTGTTGATGTGATCGAAGATGACCTCGGTGTTGAAGCGCTCCGCATGTTTTTGCATACGCTCCATCAGCGCCGGGCCCTGCAGGCCTTCCACGTCCCCCGGCCAGTTGTCCACGTCGGTGGTGGTCATGAGCTGGCCGCCCTGTTCTATCCCGGTGATGAGCACGGGCTTGAGGTTGGCGCGGGCAGCGTAGACAGCGGCACTGTAGCCAGCGGGACCGGAACCGAGGATAAGAACGCGGGCATGTTTCACTTCAGACATTTTCGAAAGACTCCAAGGCGGGAAAATATAGAATAGTGGCTAAGTGGGGGTTGTCCCCGTAATTTAAAGCGGATGTTACACCATTACAAATCCTCTGGTATGTT
>JAYUFH010000241.1:0-1775 GCA_043738765.1 Pseudomonadota bacterium
TAAGTTCCTGAAGGAGGCCAGCGAATCCGATATCCGTATTTTCGAGTCGGTTGCAGGCAATGTCATGGATGTGTTGGAGTATGACCGTGTCTATACCCAGCGTGGCACCGAGATGCCCTTCAGCGCCAGCGATATCGAGCGGTTCGATCGGGAAAACAAGCGGATCAAAGATGAGGTGTTGAGCAAGGTCGACCCGGAGGATCTCAAGCGACGCGACCAACAGTCGGGGCTGCTGCAACAGATCAAGGCGCGACAGAGTGCTGTGCGGGATACCCAGTGGGTGAGTGTATAGGCGGCAACAGCTGTGTTCATGCGCGTGCGCTGGCGATGGCTGTGAGGACAGACCACAGCCATCGCCAGCGGCACGATACCAGCAGAGGGCTGCCGGACCGCTTTAGGTGAGGGTTGTGCAATTAAATAATTGCAGCGAACCCGGCTATCTTTCGATGTCGAGTTCTTTAAGCTTGCGTGTCAGCGTATTGCGACCCCAGCCGAGTTTTTTCGCCGCATCCTGTTTGCGCCCGCCGGTGTGATTCAGGGCAGCCTGAATAAGGATACGCTCGAAATCGGCATTGAGATTTTCGAGTATGTTGATTTCACCACGGCCCAGGCGTTGCTCTATGGTCAGTCGCAGGCCGGCCCGCCAGTCGGCCGTGGACGATACTGTGCTGGCGTCACGCAGCTCCGGCGGCATATCTTCAATGCGTATTGTTTGTCCTGGTGCCATAACCGTCAACCAGCGACAGGTATTCTCCAGCTGGCGTACGTTGCCAGCCCATGGCAGCGAACTCATATGCCCCCCGGTTTCCGGCAGCAGCTGCTTGGGTTCCACACCCAACTCCGCCGCCGATGACAGCAGAAAGTGGCGCGCAAGCAAGGCTATGTCAGCACTGCGCTCGCGCAACGGGGGGATATGCACGCGGATTACATTCAGCCGGTGGAACAGGTCTTCGCGGAACTGACCGTCCTTGACGCGCTGTTCCAGGTCCTGATTGGTGGCGGCGATAATCCGCACGTCGGTTTCGATCTGGTCGTGCCCGCCGACACGATAGAACTTACCGTCCGACAGGACACGCAGCAGGCGCGTCTGCAGTTCCGCCGGCATGTCGCCGATCTCATCGAGGAACAGAGTGCCGTGATGTGCTTGCTCGAAACGCCCCTTGCGCTGGGAGTGCGCGCCGGTGAAGGCACCGCGCTCGTGACCGAACAGTTCCGATTCGAGCAGTTCGCGCGGTACGGCCGCGATATTGATGGCAATGAACGGTTTGTCGGCCCGTGGACTGTGCCGGTGCAGGGCGCGCGCGACCAATTCCTTGCCAGTACCGGATTCACCGTTGATCAGCACGTTGATATGCGATCGTGACAACCGGCCGATGGCACGGAATACCTCCTGCATGGCCGGCGCCTCGCCAAGAATTTCCGGGGCGTTGTCCATATCTGCCGTCGGTGAGGGTTTCTGCCGGCGTCGATGTTCGATCGCACGGCGCGTCAGGTTGACGGCTTCGTCCACGTCGAACGGTTTGGGCAGATACTCGAAGGCGCCACCGCGGTAAGCGGCCACCGCGCTCTCCAGATCGGAATGCGCGGTCATGATGATCACCGGCAGGTCGGGCGAGCGCGCGTTGATTCCATCGAGCAATTCGAGACCGCTGATCCCAGGCATGCGGATATCCGTCAGGATGACATCGGGCTGCTGTTGGCCTAGTGCGGATATAATTTTATCGCCCGACTCGAATGTACGCACCAGCATGCCTGCCTGCTGCAGCGCTTTTTCC
>JAYUFH010000242.1:0-4732 GCA_043738765.1 Pseudomonadota bacterium
CATCCACCAGCACCAGGGGTTTAGGCTTGTTCATGCTGTGACAATCTCCTGCTTTGTGCTACAACTGCCGTCTATGGAAAACAAAATGCCCGCTCCCGACAAACCCATCGCCTCCTTTACCACGTCCTCGAAAATACTGTCGCGGGAATCGTGGAAGATTTTCCAGATCATGGCGGAATTTGTCGAAGGCTTCGAGCGCCTGGCACGCATCGCACCGTCCGTCAGTATCTTCGGCTCTGCGCGCACACCGGTGGGCCACCCGTATTATGCCCTGGCGGAGCAGGTGGCGCGCATGCTGTCGGACGCCGGTTTCTCGGTGGTCAGCGGCGGCGGTCCCGGCATCATGGAAGCAGTGAACAAAGGCGCCTACGCCGGTAAGTCCCCCAGCATCGGTCTGAATATCAACCTGCCGCAGGAACAATCCGGCAACGCCTACCAGAACATCGGCCTCAACTTCCGCCACTTCTTCGCGCGCAAGGTCATGTTCGTGAAATTCGCCTCGGCCTATGTGGTGCTGCCCGGCGGCTTCGGCACCCTGGACGAGCTGGCGGAAATTCTCACCCTGGTACAAACCGGCAAGAGCCGGCGTATCCCCATCATCCTCATGCATGCGCCGTTCTGGGAAAAACTCATCGACTGGATGAAGTCCACCCTGGTGCCGGAAGGCGTTATCAGCAAGGGCGATCTCGACCTTTTCATAGTACTCGATAAGCCGCAGGATGTCCTCGACGCCATCTTCCGCTATTACGAAGGCCGCGGTTTCGGACCGTCCGCCGAGGAAGAAGAGAAACAACTTAATCTTTAGGACAAGGATGCAAACCATCACGCCATGCGCAATTCCACTTCTGCCCTATTCGCGCTCCTAAGCGGCATCGCCGCCGTGGCGGCCTGCGCCGCCAATCCCAAGCTCCAGGAACTGCCCGAACCGCCGCCTATGTCTCCGGCACAACCTGCGGCGAAGCCACCGTCTACAGCGCCGTCACAACCTGCGGCGGAAACACCCGCCGACAACCCGGAACCGGAAGTCACCATCACCACCCACGGCACAGACCACTACGAAGAATACCGGGTGCGGGGGCAGCTCTACATGATCAAAGTCACCCCGGCGCGCGGCAAACCCTACTATCTCATCGACAACGAAGGCAGTGGGCAATTCAGCCGCAGCGATTTATCGCCGAGCATCAAGGTCCCGATGTGGGTCATCAAGCGCTTCTAAACAGGCCACCGCCGATCACAGCATGCCGGTAGTGGTAGGGTGGGCAATGCCCACCATGCGGGGCGTCGATCAGCACTGCAGGTAGGCATTGCCCACCCTGCAAAACCAAGCGTGTATATTGATGGTTATATCCAAACAACCCCCGAATGGCCCCCGCCACCGCCTGTTTCCCCCTGTACCCGCGACCCGCCATCTTATAGACTCACCCCGCTGTTTGTCCGGCGAACTGCTAGAATTTTGATAGGCCGCGCAGGCTTACCTGCATCCAAGCCACGCCGGCTTAGTACAATGGTCGCCGACCACACGAGGAGAATTCGCCGTGATCGATATCAAGAAGGCTGACCTACAACACGGTTGGTCCTGGGTCCTGGGCGGACTCGTCACACTGAAAAATGATATGAGCCTATGGGTCAGCATGGGATTCGTCTACATGCTGATCGCCATCGTCCTCAAGCTCGTCCCCTTCATCGGATTGCTACTGCTGGTCCTAATCAGCCCGATGATGCTCGCCGGCGCCCTGCAGACCGCCGCCGATCAGCTCAGTGGCGCCATGACCGCCCCCACCCGTTCCGGCAGCGGACTCTCTCCCCAGGGCATCACGGCTAACCTGCAACGCGCCGCCGGCCGACTCTTCATCACCTTCAGCGACGAAGAGAAACTCATCCCCCTCATGGTCATCAGCACACTCGCCCTCGGCATGGTGGTAGCCATCAACATCCTGGCGGTACTGCTGAAGATCGACGGCTCCGCCCTCACCGCCATGGCCGCCGGCAGCGTCGGTCCCCGCGTCTGGGTGCCGGCCCTCATCGGTTGGTTTCTGGTGCGTTTTCTGCAGCTCGGCTTGATTATGACGGTGCTCTATTCGGTGCCACTGATTCTGTTTCGGCGCGAGATGCCGCTGCTCTCCATCGAAAAAAGTTTTGCCGCGTCTAAACAAAACTTCGTCGCCGTGTGCGCTTTCTGTGCGCCCTTCCTGTTGATGTACCTGTTCATCAATGTAATGTTTTTCACCCTGTCCTTTCCCTTTGATGACCTGGCCGTGCTGCTGCTCGGCTGGTTGGCGGCGCCGATATTCGCCACCGGCCTGCACCGCAGTTACCAGGATTTATTCAGGCGTTAACCGCCCTGGCGAACCTTACCCACCCGTCGCCCTGTCCTGCGGCGGTATTTCCCACCGATAATGGCTCTTAGGGCGGGCACGCCACACCGATAATGGCTCTTTAGGGCGGGCACGCCACACTAGATTACCCGGCATCGTCATCGCTGTGCGAGGGGTCATATGGGCGTATGCGTTTACGACGGCGAAGAGCTGGCGCGCTACGGTTTCGGTCGCGGACATCCCTTCGGGCCGGATCGTCTGGCGGCATTCCGCAGAGAATTTAAGCGTCAAGGGCTGGACCGGCGTGTCGATATCCTGCCGCCGGTGCTCGCGTCCGAGGCCGAGGTGGCGCGCTTTCATACCGCCGACTACATCGCACGCGTCCAAGCCATGTCGCGCCACGGAGATGGCTATCTCGATCACGGCGACACCCCGGCCTTTGCCGGCATGTACGAAGCCACCTGTTATGTCGTCGGCACGCTGCTGGACGCGGTGGCGCGCGCCGTGGACGGGCGCTGCGTGCGCAGCTTTGTGCCCATCGCCGGCCTGCACCATGCGCGACGCGACGCGGCATCCGGATTCTGCGTGTTCAACGACATCGGTGTCGCCATCGAAACCCTGCGTCAGGTGCACGGCATCCAGCGTATCGCCTATGTGGACATCGACGCGCACCATGGCGACGGCGTGTTCTATGCCTACGAAGACGACCCGCACCTGACCATCGCCGACCTGCACGAGGACGGACGCTACCTCTATCCGGGCAGCGGGCGTGCCGACGAGACCGGCCGCGGCGGCGCACGCGGCAGCAAGCTCAATATTCCGCTGCCACCGGGGGCGGACGACGCCCTGTTTCGCCGTCTCTGGCCGTCCGTCGAGGAACGGCTACGCGCCGCCGAGCCGCAGTTCATCCTGCTGCAGGCCGGCGCCGACAGCATCGCCGGCGACCCCCTTGCCCATTTGCAACTCTCACCCGCCGCCCATGGGTATGCGACGGAGCGACTGTGCCGTTTGGCGGACGAGCTGTGCACAGGCCGCCTGGTGGCCACCGGCGGGGGCGGCTACGACCGCGCGAATCTGGCACGCGCCTGGTGCGCCGTGGTGGACGCCATGTTGACCAAGGCCTGACGAAAACAAAACCGGGTGGGTGCGCGGCGTGCCACTGCAATAACTGCGGCCTTAAAGAGGTTGCTGGAGACCATTATCAACCGGACGTAGGGTGGGCGACCGCCATGCGAGCCCATGGATGGGCGAGGTAGAGCGCTGTCGGGAACAGGCGCCGAGAGGGCGGAAGTACTGGCGCCAGGCCCCTTGGGGCAAACGCAGGAGCAGTTTCCGGTGCATCGCCCACCACTCGTGGCTGGGTTGCCGCCGATGGTGGGCGATGCACACCCTACGCAACACCGCTACTGAGCATGGAGTGCGGCGGCTTGCCACCGCTTTCGCCGATTATGGTTCTTAGGGCGGGCACGCCACATTGATTATGGTTCTTAGGGCGGGCACGCCACATTAAAGCGAGAGCAAACTCCCGCACTCCAAAGACGATGGGCACGCCATCTTGCTCAGAGAACTTGCAGTAGCGTCAAGGCCAGGACCATCTGACAACCCACGCCGACAGCAAAGGCCAGCGTGCGTAACAAAGGAACGCCAAAGGTATAAAGGATCACATGGGCGAGGCGCGCAAAAAAATACACCATGCAGGCACTGGCGGTGGTTACCGTGTTCATCCCAGCTATCTGCAGCGCCAAAACCAGTGGCGCGAAAACCACCAGGTTTTCCACCGCGTTAGCATGCGCTCGCATCAGCCGTTCCGCCCATTGCGCCTTCGGACGGGTATCGGGTTGGGGATTCCACAGCGCTGGCCTGACGCCATGTTCCTGCATGCGATTCAAGATATACGGTACAAAAATCAGCGCTGTCATTAAAGTAGTTAACACCAGCCAGTACAGTTCCATGGTTATTGCCGGATGCATCTTGTCCCCCTATTTTTAGATGAGTGTGGCTTGATACTCGCTGTATAAAAAATCATCCTGCCCGTAGCGCTGTCGGCGTATCCTTGCCCTTTGTAAGACGGTTGTCTTGCTGCCACAAACAGACTATAAAGATCGGGAGCACTCTTGAACAGTACGCACAAATAGCACCTATAGTGTCCTATTTGATACTAACGTGGCGTGCCCGCCCTAAGAGCCATTATCAATGTGGCGTGCCCGCCCTAAAGAACCATTGTCAATAGAAGCCATCCATGCGAAAACAACGTCATACCGCTTACACACATTGCCCGGTCGAGGCGACCCTGGACATCATCGGTGGAAAATGGAAATCCATTATCCTTTTCCGTGTCCTGGAGAACACCCGGCGTTTCAATGAACTCCGCCGTCTGCTACCGTCCTTGACCCAGCGGATGCTGACCAACCAACTGC
>JAYUFH010000243.1:0-4722 GCA_043738765.1 Pseudomonadota bacterium
GAAACCGCTGATGGTGAGGATGGCGCAGGTGATGTGGAGGGTTTTGACCAGCATGGGAGGAGGACTCAATGGAAATTAGTTTTCGATGTTTTCTATCGCTGGTATTTTTAAGCGACGCCGCCGCGTTTTACGCGTCTTGAATAACTCGTTTCACGCAGCGGATTTCGGCAGACGCAACCCATGGTTCACGAAGAGGGCGAGGGTGAACAACACCAGGGCGCCGGCCTGATGGGTAGCGGCCAGGGGCACCGGGACGATGAGCAGCAGGGTGCTGATGCCCAGGGTGATTTGTATCGCCAACATGCCGAGCAACAGGTGGATGCCAAGCCGCGCGCGCGCCGGCAGTTTGATGCCTTGCGCGCGCCACCAGAACAGCGGAATCACCACGGCGAGCAGATAGGCGATCATGCGGTGATCGAACTGCACTGTCGCAATATTCTCAAAAAAGTTATGCCATGCCGGATGCAGGGCGAGCAGACCCGGGGGCAGCCAATGTCCATTCATCGTGGGAAATGTGTTGAAGGCGAGTCCGGCCTTGAGGCCGGCGACAAAACCACCGGACAGCACCATGATAAAAATCAAAGTGGAAACCCCCAGGGAATAAAGCCGGAGCCGGCGGATCGCGCGGTCGCCGCTGTGTAACGGCCGGGGGAACAACAGCCCGAGGGCGACCCAGAATAGATAGCCATAGATGATAAACGCCGCCGCCAGGTGCGCCGTCAGTCGATACTGACTGACGTGGGGATTGTTCACCAGACCGCTCTTTACCATATACCATCCAAGGACACCCTGCAGCCCGCCGAGCACAAACATGCCGATGAAGGTAGGCACCTGCGCGCGTTGGAGGCGCCGGCGTAGCAGGAAATACAGGAAGGGCACGAGAAACACGACGCCGATGCCGCGCCCCAGCAGGCGATGGTAGTACTCCAGCCAGAAAATGGACTTGAACTCCGTGAGACCCATGCCGCGGTTGATCTTGAGATATTCCGGAGTCTGCTGGTATCGGGAGAAGGTCTTGTTCCACTGGTCCGGGTTGAGCGGCGGGATCGCGCCCACGATGGGATCCCACTCCACCATGGACAGCCCCGAGTGCGTCAGGCGCGTCACCCCGCCCAGCACCACCATGGCAAAAATCAGCGCGCAGCACACCAGCAGCCAGAGAGCGACGGGGCGCTGCGAGTGGGCAAGGGCCGCGCTGCCGGGACGGGGGGGATTTTTGGTCATGGTTGTTTTGCCTGTATGGGCGTTGAGTATCGCAATACTTACCCCGTCGATGGCCGGCCAGAGTAATGGTTGGGCTGTTTACCTGCGCGGGGATTATAAAGGAATTACATTGAAAGCGCGGAAAATTATACGGCGGGTCCTGACGCGTGTGTCTATCCCGTTACGCAGTGCGCGGGAACTCGTGCCCGCTTCCCCCACAGTGGTGAGTTGCCGCACTCTAACGACCAGACGGAGTGGAGATGGTCTCGTCACCGCCGGCCTCGCAATGACAACCATGCTTAAGCAAGTGCCATTCTGCTCCGGCCCCGATATTGTTATTTCAGAAGAGGATGATCCTTCGGCAGCTGCTTGGAATACCAGAGTGCCAGTTTATGCCTCAGGGTTTGTTGTGACACCTGATCTTCCGGTAACGGTTGGATGAGCTTGTCATGCACGAGCAGTCTGTAAATATACAGGATACGCTCATTGGCCGAATCTGCCGGCTCAAACACGGCCGCGCCGCGCTCTTCCGCATATTTCATGCCGGCGAGTAGCGCCGCTTTAACCAGCTCTGCCTCATGTTTTATCTTCTTCATGGTGACCTTTGTGAAACCCGGGGCAGACCTATTTTCTATCTTTGGTCATAGGCATGGAAGAATTCAGGATGCCTATCCCGTTACTATGGCGGAAAAACGCAGGCAGCGCGCCCTGACGCTAGCTTAAGCCATGAGCATGCTGAAAACTACTGCGAATCGGGGTGGCGGCCTTTTAGATTCGGCGCTGTCGCGCCTCGCAATGACAGCGGCTTACAGCAGATAGCGGTGTGTCTCTGCCTTAAGTAAGCGCCATTCGAGTCAGGGGAGAATGGCAACTACTTACTGGTCGGAGTCCGACATGCATGCATCGATAGCATTCTATTCCTCAATCATTCCGCCACCTGCGTGCCCGGTCTATATCCGGGCTGCGGTACATGGACTCCGGGATCTTTGCCAGCGTCGACGCCTGCAGTTGAGGCCCGAGCCCGTAAAACTGCTGGAAGCTCATGATCAGCGGCCGCCATTTGTCTGGATCGATCCGGTTAGGTTCTCCATTCATCAATAGGGATTCATCCACATGCACACGCTGGACGCGCAGTTCGCAGCAGACGATAAACCCGCGTTGCTGGGCGTCAGCCTCGGCAAGCTGGTGAGTTGCTTCAATGACGGCCTCGAGTTGCACAGGGCATTCTTGTGCGCGTGGCGGCGCGACGGTTTCTGAAGCCATCGGCGTCAGCCCGGCGAGCCCAAACTTATCGGATTCATGTCTATATCCTTTGTGCAGCTTGAATTCAGGAACCGGATTAGAGCCGGTCGTCAGCGCAAGACGATTTACCGCGGCAACTTCATTGATGGATGGTAGATTCAGGACGCATTCACCCGTGCGTAGCATATTTTGTGGAGTTTTCGAGGATGCCGCCAGTCCGACCACGCACCGCCATCCAAGCCAGAACACCGAAGACATGGGTGCGAGGTTGACTGTCCCGTCTTCGTTTAAGGTGCTTATTAAAACAACGGGCGTTCCAAAATACAGTATCGAAGGTTCGATGGGTTTGTGCATGATCTGCTCCGCAGGAATTTTTTCCACAGCGGATACATTATGCCGGCCTAAGCCCCCATGCTCGACCCGAATCTTGCTATAAAATTCAGGGACAGAGCTAAACGACACTTACTTATCCCGTCGCACAGTCCCACGCCGTTTCATTCGCTGGAGTGAGAGCGGCCAGGTACACGAACAGCTCTGCTGGGTATTCGGGGCGATATCTCTTGTAATGTTCCGAATTGACCGAGAAGTGGTCGTTAAAGTTCTTACTCATTTGGGATCCAGGGCGTAGTTTTTACACCCAACAAAAAGCTCGAGTGGTATGCCATTTTTGCGGTCCGATGGAAGGCGCAGCTATATTTTCGATTCTAGTCTCTGCCGTTTTCTGAGAATAGTCACCCGGAAAACTTGCCAACAAACTACTCTATGTGCGATAAAGCACAGACCCTATAGAGTGCTCAGCATGATTATCCCTTCAGCGGTACTGATAATATTTCCGTGAGGTTGGATTACCACGGCGCTGTGCCCACCACTTTATCGACACGCCTGATCGGAGGACAGCATGAACATGACTTTAAGCATTACCCCGTTGATTTCGCTTATTGCGGGCATCCTCATTCTGGTTGTACCGCGTTTGTTGAACTACATAGTCGCGATTTATTTGATTATTATCGGACTACTCGGACTATTCGGTGCTGGCAACTTTAACTTCCACTAACACGCGCGCGCATGCGGCAAGTCCGCGCCGCGGCCGATGCCCCAGCGTGGATTCTTGAAATTGAATTGCCGAGGTATTTTACCCATGATGAAATCAATCAGGATCACCGGATTGTGCCTGGTCTTGCTGGCCGCATCGGCCCACGGCGCGGATCTGAACGCCGGCAAGATGCTGGTGCTCAAAGGCAACGATCGAGGTGCTACGGCGTGCCAGACGTGTCACGTCCTGGACGGATCGGGCAATGCCGCGGCGGGCTTTCCCCGTCTTGCCGGTTTGAACCCCGAGCAGCTCGCCAAGCAGTTGCATGATTTCCAGCAGGGCACGCGCAAAGACCCTACCATGCAACCCATTGCCAGGGGCTTGTCCGAGGCCGAGGTGACGAACGTTGCGGCTTACTTCGCGGCGCAACGTCCCACGGCCACGTTGGCGATCGGCGATAAGGCGCTCATCGCACGCGGTGAACACCTCGCGCTCTCCGGTCTTTGGGATATGGACATTCCCGCCTGTGTCAGCTGTCATGGACCCGCGGGTCGCGGTGTCGGTACGCATTTCCCGGCGCTCGCCGGTCAACACGCGAGCTATATCGCCAAACAGATCGAGGCCTGGCGCAATGGCACGCGTACCAACGATCCGCAGTCCCTGATGAAAGGCATTGCTACACGCTTGCCGCAGGACGATATCGCCGCCGTCTCGGCCTACTTCGCGAGCCTGGCGCCCGCCAACTAAGCGGATTTAATTTCTGGCACTGACCGGACACATGCGTGTGTCAATATCCAGGGGTAGCAATATGACCAACACATTTTTTCTACGTCGCCTGACGGTGGTACTGCTGGCGTCGACCGCGTGGATGATTCCGGCCGATGCGATGGCCCAGGAAAAAACCCAGTTCGAGCCACCGAACGAGAGCAGCCTGCCCGCGGGTAAATTCGGCGACATGGTACGCCTCGGCAAGGACTTGTTCGTCCACACCGATAAGCTGCGCGGCAAGTATGTCGGTAATGGCTTGAAGTGCGTCAACTGCCACTTGGACGCCGGGCGGCACGCCAACGCCGCGCCCCTGTGGGCGGCCTATACAATTTACCCCGCCTACCGTAAAAAAACCGGCGAGGTGAGTACCTTCGAGCAACGCCTGCAGGGCTGTTTCAAATACAGCATGAATGGCAAGGCACCGCCGTTCGGCAGTCCCGAGCTCACGGCATTAACGGTTTATTCGTTTTGGCTCG
>JAYUFH010000244.1:0-4719 GCA_043738765.1 Pseudomonadota bacterium
GTCATCATGGGCCCCACCAGCCCCACCACCGCCTTCGACGCCGGCGCCAAGAGCGACGACCCGGTGGCCATGTATCTGAACGACATCTACACCATCTCGGTGAACCTGGCCGGCCTGCCGGGCATGTCGATCCCCGCGGGTTTTGGCGCCGACCGGCGGCCGGTGGGCTTGCAGATCATCGGCCAATATTTTGATGAGGCACGCTTGCTGAATGTCGCGCACCAGTACCAGCAGGTGACGGACTGGCACCGCCGGGTGCCCAAGGGGTTCGATTGATGCCGCTGTCAATGTAGGTTGGGTTGAGGAACGAAACCCAACAAATAAATACACGCAAGCCGTTGGGTTTCGCTGGCGCTCAACCCAACCTGCGGGACTTAACGGCCAGATTGACATCCGCCAGATCACTCCTTACTCTTAAGTAAGGAATTAGAGAAACAGCAGGAGGTCGTCATGTCCAGCTCCACGCTCACTAGCAAGGGTCAGATCACCATCCCCAAGGACGTGCGCGAGGTGTTGCATCTCGAACCCGGTGATCGGCTGGATTTCATCATTCAGGACGATGGCCGGGTGTTGTTCCAGCCGGCGACGGTCAAGGCGCAGGAACTCAAGGGCATCCTGCAACGCAAGGGCCGGCGGCCGGTGACGATCGCGGAAATGCACGCCGCCATCGCCCGCCGCGCCAGTGGGCGTCGCTGACGCCGGTGAAGGGTCTCGATACCAATGTGCTGGTGCGGCACCTCGTGCAGGACGATGCGCAGCAGGCGGCCATCGCCAGCCGCTATATCGACCGCCACTGCAGCGCCGATGACCGCTGCCTGATCAACGACGTTGTGCTGTGCGAGTTGGTGTGGGTGCTGGAGTCGGCCTACGATCTCGGCAAGGAGGTTGTCGGCGATGTGCTCGAAAAACTCATGATGACCATCGAGTTCGATATCGAGAGCAAGAATATCGCGGCGGCGGCCCTGCGCGACTACCGCGCCAGCAAGGCTGACTTCGCGGACTGTTTGATCGGCCGCAAGAATACAGGCTTGGGCTGCACGGAAACCGCGACCTACGACAAGGCGCTTAAGTCGCTGGATGGCTTCAGGCTGCTGTGATGGGTGTCCGGTCGCACATTGTGTGTTATCCGTTACGCCAGGCTGATGCAGGTCATGGCGCGGCGGAGAATGTCAGTGCCAGACGCAGGTTGGGTTGAGGAACGAAACCCAGCAAATAAATACACTCAAGCCGTTGGGTTTCGCTGACGCTCAACCCAACCTACGGGATGCTAAATTATGCAGTGGGAAACAGTCATCGGTCTCGAAGTGCACGCGCAGCTGCGCACCCGGAGCAAGTTGTTCTCCGCGGCGGCGACGCAGTACGGTGCTGCGCCCAACACCCAGGCGTGCGCCGTGGATATCGCGCTGCCCGGGGTGTTGCCGGTCATGAACAAGGATGCGGCGCGAATGGCGGTGAAGCTGGGGCTCGCCATCGGCGCCACCATCAATAAGCGCTCGGTGTTCGCGCGCAAGAATTATTTTTATCCTGATCTGCCCAAGGGCTACCAGATCTCCCAGTACGAATTGCCCATCGTGCAACTCGGCAAACTCAAGATCGAAGTGGACGGCGAGGAAAAGGTCATCGGCATCACCCGTGCCCACCTGGAGGAGGACGCGGGCAAGTCGCTGCACGAGGATTTCCACGGACTCACCGGCATCGACCTCAACCGCGCCGGCACGCCGCTATTGGAGATCGTGTCCGAGCCGGACATGCGCTCGGCCAAGGAGGCGGTGGCCTATCTCAAGAAGCTGCACGCCCTGGTGCGTTACCTCGAGATCTGCGACGGCAACATGCAGGAAGGCTCATTCCGCTGCGACGCCAATGTGTCGGTGCGCCCCAAGGGTCAGCACGAATTCGGCACGCGTGCCGAGCTGAAGAACATCAACTCCTTCCGCTTCGTGGAAAAGGCCATCGAATACGAGGTCGCGCGCCAGATCGATCTCATCGAAGGCGGCGGCAGCGTGGTGCAGGAGACGCGTCTGTACGACTCGGTAAAGAACGAGACCCGCCCCATGCGCAGCAAGGAGGAGGCGCACGATTACCGCTACTTCCCCGACCCGGACCTGCTGCCGCTGATGGTGGAAGAGGCCTTCATCCAGGAAACCGCCAAGACCCTGCCGGAGCTGCCGGACGCCAAGGCCGCGCGTTTCGCTCAGGAGTATAAATTATCCACCTACGACGCCGCCGTGCTCACCAGTTCGCGCGAGATGGCGGATTATTTCGAATCGGCGGTCAAGGCCGCGGTTGCCGAGCCCAAACTGGTGGCCAACTGGGTGATCGGCGAGTTGTCCGGTTACCTTAATAAAGACAACAAGGACATCGCCGACTCGCCGGTGACTGCGAGCATGCTCGCCGGCCTGGTGCGGCGCATCAGCGACAACACCATCTCCGGCAAGATCGCCAAGGATGTATTGGAGGCTATGTGGAACGGCGAGGGCGATGCGGACGCGGTCATCGCCAAGAAGGGCTTGAAACAGATCACCGATACCGGCGCCATCGAGAAGGTCATCGACGAGGTCATGGCGAACAATCCCAAACAGTTGGAACAATACCGCGGTGGGCAGGACAAACTGTTCGGGTTTTTCGTTGGCCAAGTGATGAAGGCGAGCCAGGGCAAGGCCAACCCGGCGCAGGTGAATGACTTGCTGAAGAAAAAGCTCGCTGGCTGATCGAACTTTTCTTTTTTAACTGCGTGCATCGAACTCGATGCACGCGGCGCCTATGCCTATCTCCAGCTGAGCCCGAGCATGAGTGATTTATCGGCGGTGAGCTGCGTGCCGTTGACGTACTGATACAATGGCAACTGCACAAAGCCATACACCTGCAAACGCGGCGTCAGTGTGTAATCGATGCCGGGACTCACGTAAAAATACCGGCCTCCGGATTCCTCCGGTTCAGCATTGACGCCCTGGTCATGGTCTTTCCACAGCAGATTTGCCTGCAACATGACACTGGTGGCCAGTGTCACAGCATAACGCAGCCCAATATCGGCGCTTACTTGTTGACCGGGCTTATAATCGTTGCGCCGCGTCACCGGCCGCTGCCACTGGGTCTGGGCAAAGGCGGTGGTGGCGTTGCCCTCAAGCTGGCGATAGTAATACGCGCCCAGTATCGCATCCGTGGTACCGCTACCGGTTTGCAGGCTGCGCTCGGCGACAACACCCTCGGTGTTGGCGTCGTCGATTTTTCCAGTAGGTACTTTTACGCCGAAACGGATGCCGGCGGACGACGTGGGCGACAGCGGCAACTGACGCCGCGCCAGCAGGTGCATATCGCCCAGCCCGGAAATGTCCCAGGCTTCATAAGCCGGCGGCACATCGTTTACCACGTGATTGTGATCGCGCTGGATGAAAGGCACCTGCAGCGATACCGCCCAATCCGGATTCAGGGCGTAGTCGAAGGCCGCGTTCAGATAGCGGTTGCGCGTGCGCAGTTCGTCGATAGTGCCGGCCGCACCTAGTGGCGCCACCTTGCTGGTTCCGTTGCGCAACTGATCCTGATCGATATAGGCGTAGTCCAGTTTGATACGCAGACCGGATCCGGTCCACGCGCCCTGGGTCTCCCACTGGGTATTCACGCTGCAGAAACTGCCACCGCAGCTGGCCTGTAGCGGCGGCGCGAGACAGATGCTGGTGACAAGCAGGAGTGATCCGCTGGCCCAGCGACGTGCGGTTGTCATACGTCATGCCTTTTTCGTTGTAAAGTAGGCATGGACTCTAGATGGGAAGTAATAAGGTGGCAATGTGACAGAATGCCGCATGACAAGCCGCGCTTATACGGCATTTCTCTAATGGGACTATTTGAGCATAGCCGCGGCTTCAGCGGCGATTTTTCCGCGTCTGAACAACAGTTGCCAGCGTCGGCCACCCAGCTGTCGCCAGAGTACGGTGGCGCGGATTCCTGCCAATAGACACGCACGCACGCCCGCGGCGGTGCTGGGTTTGGTGAGGTGGCCGTGTTCACCGCTGACCATGATGCGTGGGGTCAAGGTACTGATAGTCTCGGCGTAGAGTGCCGCCAGTTTTTCAATGAGTAGTGGGTGTGGCGCGGTGGGTCGGGCATCGTCCGATTCGAAGAATCGCATCTGCTGGACCACTCCCTCAACACCCCGGCGTATGTTGGCGAGCATATCGGGACGCCGGCAAAGGTGGCGTTCGAGCTGAATCAAGCTGATGACGTAGCGCGCGAGTTCCACGTCTTTCGGACCGGTCGCGTTGATCAGTTTGTCGCGTAACAGTTCCAGTCCTGGACGAACACCGGCGATGCCACTGAAGACCGCTTGCGGGTCCGGTGCGTCGATTTTCAGGATGCTGTCGATGCTGGCTAGGTAGGTCTGGGATTCCACCCTGCCTTCGCGTGCCAGTTTTTGGGCAAGGTGCGCAGCTTGAAAGATACCGGCAAGCGCCAGGGTGCTTGGCGTTAGGGTGATGCTCATGGCGTGTCCGGTGTCTGCTGGGTGGTGAAGGTTCGGAAACAGGTGCATAGCATAGCGCGGTGTGCCGTTTGGGTCACCCACTGAACGGCCTGCGTTTTATTTTTTCAACGAAGGTGTATGCTTATTTCTACTTGTAAGGAATTCGTTACACCGCTGTCCACCATGGCAGTGCTGATCAAGGAACTCGAACAGGAAATTGTTACTCCCAGCGAACTCGCGCACGGGCTCGGCATGCTGCGCGACCA
>JAYUFH010000245.1:0-1761 GCA_043738765.1 Pseudomonadota bacterium
TGCACCTGCTCTCGGCGACCGAGGCCACCCGCGGCATCGAGATGGCCCGCTCCGCCAGGCCCGAAGTGATCCTCATGGACATCAACCTTCCCGGGATCAGCGGCGTGGAGGCCCTGAAGATCCTGCGCGAAGACCCGATGACCATGCATATTCCAGTGATCGCACTGAGCGCCAATGCCTTGCCACGTGATATCGAGAAGGGTCTCGAGGCGGGCTTCTTCCGCTATCTGACCAAGCCGATCAAAATCAACGAGTTCATGGAGGCGCTGGACAGGGCGTTGGAATTTGCTGAAACAGAATTAGACGGCGTAGCCATGCCAGGATCCCCGTGAAGATCAGCACCGCCGATATTCTCAACGCCAGTATTCTGATCGTAGACGATCAGAAAGCCAATGTGCTGCTGCTGGAGAAAATGCTGCGTGAAGCCGGCTATCGGTGCATGACGTCGACGATGGATCCGCATACCGTCTGCGCGCTGCATCGCGCCAACCACTACGACCTGATTCTGCTCGATCTGCAAATGCCCGGCATGGATGGCTTCCAGGTGATAGCCGGTCTGCAAGCCATCGAAACCGATGGCTATGTTCCGATACTCGTGATAACGGCCCAACCGGGCCACAAGCTGCGGGCGTTGGCCAGCGGCGCGAAGGATTTCATCAGCAAACCCATAGACCTGATGGAAGCCAAGACACGCATACACAACATGCTGGAGGTGCGCTTGTTATATAAGCAACTCGAACATTACAGCCATGAGCTGGAGTCCTTGGCGCTGCATGACCCGCTGACCGGGCTGCCGAATAGACGCCTTTTAATGGACAGACTTTCATTGGCCATCGCGCATGCGCGCAGAAACAAGAGCACGATGGCGGTGATGTATTTGGATTTGGACGGATTCAAACAGATCAACGACACCTTGGGTCACGATGCGGGCGACACGCTGCTGAAGATGGTCGCCACTCGCCTGGTGGCCGCGGTGCGTCAAGAGGACACGGTGGCGCGCTTGGGTGGCGACGAATTCGTGATTGTGTTGTGGGAATTGAGTCATGCCGACGGCGTGACCAAGCTGGTGTCGAAAGTGATGCAGGCCGTGTCACAACCCTATCGCATTCAAGACCGCAGTGTGCGCATGACCGTCAGCATCGGTGTCGGTATTTATCCCACGCATGGTGAAGAGGTGGAGGTGCTGATGAAGAGCGCGGATCTGGCCTTGTATGAGGCCAAGCGCGCCGGCAAGAACAATTATCGCCTCGCCGCGCGCGCCGACCTGTTGGCGGTAGCGCCTAGTTGACGTAACCTGTCCGCATAGGACTGAATCTCCGCCTTACGTGCGATAACGCACGGAGAGTGGTAAGCTTGATCGCTATGATGGAATGGAGGTGCTCAAAATTTATTTATGGACTCAATTTACTCCGCCTCTCAGCGCCTGCAAGCAAAAGCGCGCATCTTTCTGTGCAGGATGAGCGTATAAGTAAATGAGGTGCTGCGCGCACCTTCGGCCACGCGATCCGCCAGACAAATTCGCGCTTTAACATAGGTCGGCCATGTCCAAAAAAGTCCGCGATCCCGCCATTCTCAAGCCCGCCACTGGCAAGGCAGAAGGCCTTACCGAGGTCCGGAGCCAGGCGGTCCTGCTTAAAACCGGGGCCTTGCAGAACGCTATTCTCAATAGCGCCAATTTCTCGATTATTGCCACGGACGAGAAGGGCATCATCCAATTATTCAATGTCGGCGCCGAGCGCATGCTGGGCTATCTGGCCGCCG
>JAYUFH010000246.1:0-4698 GCA_043738765.1 Pseudomonadota bacterium
GTGAAAACGCCCGCCGATTAGCAATGACTGTTAATTGCCCCCAAGTTTCAGGCACGTACGTGCGTCGCTTAGCGTTTTTCTCCTTAAAAATCGAAAGTAACGCACCTATGCGCAATGTGTTTTGCGTTTTCACACAGCCTCGGCCCAGAGCGGCCGGTAGACTTGCCAAAATGCAGGCCACATAGCCGCCGTTCACTGAGACAGGCTCAGCGCCTCAGCACAGAATGCGATTCAAGCCGGATGGATGCGCGCCGAGCGCTTCTATTTGCAATCGCAACCGAACCCACCCACGCCATCGATCTGGCGCCCTCCAAGGCGGTTCCTGTAAGCTCGAGAGGGAGCTGGCCTCAACACTAAACGTAATATCAATCCGTGCAAAGGAAGATGGTGGGCTGCATGGTAACGCGTCGGACGTTGACGATGGCATTGTTGGGCACGTTGCTTCTGGTATCTTGTGGGGGCGGCGGCAGTAGTAACGGCGGCGGCCCTCCGCCCGGTCCCACGCTCCAGTCGATTGCGGTGACGCCTTCTACCCTTACAGCTGGTGTCGGTGGCGGACACGGGCTGCATGCTACTGGGCTGCATGCTACTGGGCTGCATGCGACTGGGCTGCATGCTACTGGGACCTACTCTGACGGCACGACAAAGGACCTGACAGCGAGCGCTGCCTGGTCGAGCTCGGCAGCTGCGGTAGCCACTGTAGCCGGCGGCGTCGTCACTGGCGTGGGCGCCGGGACAGCCACGATATCGGCCGCCGCGAGCGGCGTGTCCGGCAGCAGCACCATTACGATACTGGACAATACCTGGGCATCGGCCGCGAGTTCCCCGTTGCTGCTGTCGGCCCAAACGGCAACGCTCCTTCAGGATGGCACGGTTCTTGTTCTAGGCGAGGATCCGCTCAATGTCGGAGCTGCGGTTTACAATCCTGCAACCGACTCCTGGACTCAGACATCCGCACCCTCAACCGTGCGTAACGCGGCCACGGCGACTCGGCTCGCCGACGGGCGAGTACTGGTCGTCGGCGGATCGGTCTTGAACACTGCGACTTCAACAACGACGTACCTTGCAAGCGCCGAACTGTACGATCCCGCTTCCAAGACATGATCAGCAGCCGCTGCCATGCCTACGCCGCGCCAATTGCATGTGGCGTTGCTGCTCCCCGGTGGCCACGTGCTCGTGGTTGGTGGGGACGATGGTCAGCTGCCGCTTGCCGATGCACTTCTCTATAATCCCGTGGCCAACAGCTGGACTGCGACCACTACTATAGCGACACCGCAGGATCTTCCCACAGCGACGATCCTAGGAAATGGCAAGGTTCTAGTTACTTCCGGCCTCTCCCAGGGGTCCCCCGGCTACTCTGAATTTTACGATCCATCGTCAAACAGTTGGACAAATGAACCAAACATGCACAGTGCCCATGTACTGGGCGCCACAGCCACCCTGCTCGACGATGGGCGGGTGCTGGTCGCCGGCGGACAGGTCGACATCCAGGGCACTGCGATGGCGGCACCGGAGATTTACGATCAGACGACAAATGTCTGGTCCCTGGCCGGGACGATGGCCAACGGGCGCAAGGAGCATACGGCCACATTGCTGCCGAGTGGCAAGGTCCTGGTTGCCGGCGGCTTCAATAACAACTTCGCCGAGTTCTCGAGCACAGAATTGTATGACCCGGCGACAATTACCTGGTCAGCAGGGACCAGCATGTCGACAGCGCGAAATCACCATGGCGCCGTACTGCTGCCACAGGGCGCGGTATTTGTCACCGGCGGCCAGGCTCAAGGAGTGGCGCTGCAATCCTCCGAACTGTACTGGTGATGATGTCGACGCCAGGTTGATCTCACCGAAGACTTGGTACGATTGTCGTTCCAAGATCGCCCAGACGCGACTTTGACTCTCTTCACGCAAACTTGGAGTTTTGAAATGATCAAACCATGGGTGAACGGTCGAGCGGTGCCGGCGTTTATGTGCGGACTTTAGGGGCAGTCAGGCTAGGCGTGTTGCCGGGCGTCGCGAGTGCATCAGTCAACCACTCGGGGTGGGCCTCCGATCCTGAATCGGGAATCGGGGGATTGGGGCCGGTCCTACCCCCTCCGTACCCGAGGCGGAGGGGGCAGCGCCGGAATGGCGGCTTTCGCGGAGTCTGAACGGCGAGATTCGGCCCCAACCGGCCGGCCACCCGGCTGAAATGCCTGCCCGAAAGCCGCCCTTCCGGTACAACAGGGACTGGCTGCTTGCCAGGAGTGGTGGTGAGATCGAACGCAACCGATGTTTGCGGGCGGGGCGGCATGGCTGAAGGCTTACTCGGCGGAATTCTGCGGAATGAAGAATCGGCTTGAATACCTTTGCATTAAGCTACGCGAAGCGCGGCCGGGACTTCCGACTCACTCATTTTTGATGCGGCGGCGGGCCTTGACTTTTCTTATCGAGAAATATGAACGATCCACGCAGAGTCTGCCGTGACGACACTTGAGATGGTCGTATCAGCGAGATGACCCACATGCCGAACGACATGCACGGCATTGACAGTGAGGTGTTTCTCCTCGGCGACCTGCAGGTCGAAGTCGGGCAGCAGCGCGTCACGCGAGCGGGCATCAAAATCGCCCTGCCCGATCTATCGTTTCAGCTGCTCCTGGCATTGATTCGCGTCGCGCCCAACCTCCTCAGCAACGAGTTACTCATGGCACGTGTCTGGCCCGGCCTGATCGTAAGCCCGGAGAGCGTGGCCAAGCGGGTCAATTTGTTGCGCGAGGCGCTGGGAGATGACGCGAAAGATCCGCGCTACATCGCGGGAGTGCGAAATCGCGGTTACCGGCTGGTCGCGGCCGTGTCTCCCGCCGTACGTCCGGCGCCGCCGGTCGAGGGAACGTTGTCCGCGCCGGTGGTCGTCACGCATCCTGATGCGTTGTCGACTGGAGACACGGTGGCAGCCGAGCCTCGAACTATCACCGGCAGGCCACGCCGGACCTGGTGGCTTGTATTGCCAGTTCTATTGGCGGTCATTGTCGCAGCCGCCATAGGCATGCGTACGATGAATAAGGCCCGATTCGTGGGCACTCAGGCGCAACTTGAGAATCCGCTACCCGAAGGGGCCATCGGAGCGCGCGCACGCACGGTGGCCGTCCTGCCGTTCGACAATATCAGCGCAGATGCCGCCGACGCGTATCTGGCACAGGGATTGCCGGAAATGATCCTCAACCGCCTGTCGCGAATTGAAGGGCTGTCGGTCATCGCGCGCAATTCCTCATTCGCACTGCCAACCAAAGATATTGATTCAAGCGAGATCGGCCGGCGTCTCAATTCCGGATACCTAGTTGGCGGAAGCGTGCAACACGAGGCAAATCGGTTGCGGGTGGCCGTGCACCTCGTCGATTCGGCCGCAGGTACTCTGATCTGGTCGGCCCATTTTGATCGCGGTTTGCGCGATATCTTCAGTATCGAGGATGAGATCGCCGATCAGATCGCGAACGCGTTGTCGGTGCGCATGGGAGCGGGCGCACCCAAACCCCCAGCCGGTGCCCGCAGCGCAAATCTGGAGGCTTATCTCGCCTTCTTACAGGGTCGTACCTTGCTGGGACGTTTCACCGTCGCCGAGTCGGAAGCCGCGGTGCCATATTTTGAGAGAGCGATTGCATTGGATCCCACTTTCGCGCCTGCCTACGCCTCATTGTATGACGCGAGGATGCAAGCGGCCGATCAGCGCCGCGAGAACTTGCGGCCGGTCAGGCAACGCTACCGCCCTTTGATCAATCGGGCGCTGGAGTTAGATCCCACGTTGGGCTCGGCATACTTTGCGCGCGCCATGTGGGCAGACGAACCGCATGATGCGAGCGCTACAAAGGATAATCCGTTGGTCGTTGCGCGCGCGCGCGACTTTCTCCAGGCCACCGCACTTGATCCCAGCAACGGGCGCGGACTCGGGGCTTACGCCGAGTTTCTTTATTGGATACTGGAACGACCCGAGGAAGGCAGGATCGTTCTGAAGCGCGCCCTGTGGGTCGATCCGATGTCACCAAGTGTGCGCTTCGCGGATGTCGACTTTAGTCTCGTGGAAAGCGGCGTCAGGGCCTCCGAGCAAAAATTACTGCAGGTACTGGAGCTCGATCCGAACTTCGTTCCGGCGCTGCATCGCTATGGAACGTACCGTTGGCTGATCCAAGGCAAGCTGACCGATGCCATCCAGATTATTGAACATGCCATCGCGCTCGATCCGAAAAATCCATTGTTGCTTCACCGTGCCATGGCGGTGTATCTCGATCTGGATGATGCGAGGGCGGCACGCGCCGTAGTCGCCGGAATGCCGCTAAGCGCACTCGCAGCGGGGCTGCTCTCGATGCACGAAGGTGATTGGCGACGTGCGGGACTCTCGGCATACGATGAGGCGGGTTGGACCAGCGACAGCGACGTTTGCGAACTCTGGCAGAGCGCAGCGCTGCGCGACTATGCGTTGAAGACGGGAGAACTGAGCCGGGCGATTGCGTTCATCAAATCGAAGTACTATTTCGGCGACTCTCCGGCGGCTCACGTGGCGGTATGCAATATGGACGCCGGCGTCCATCTCTCGCAGCTCCTGGCCGCGGCCGGCCAAACCGACCAGGCGCTCGCACTGCGGCGTGCCGCGTCATCGTGGAACGATGCCAACGAGGCCAAGTTCCTGGCCGATTCACACCGCGTGCGCGCCGGAGTTCTGCTGCTGGA
>JAYUFH010000247.1:0-1750 GCA_043738765.1 Pseudomonadota bacterium
AGTGCGGCATCGCGCATCAGCCAGCCTGTGTGCAGGCCGCTGCCGGCCGCCGCGTCCAGCTCTTCTTTTATATCGGACAGAAACAATATCTGCGACGCCGGCCGGTCGATGGCCTGGACTATCTTGGCGTAGGACGCGGCGTCGCGCTTCATGCCGAGGGTGGTATCGAAGTAGCCGCTGAAGAGTGGCGTGAGGTCGCCGCCGTCACTGTGGGCGAACAGCAGCTTCTGCGCATACACCGAACCGGAGGAGTAGACATAGAGAGCGATGCCCCGCGCCTGCCAACGCCGGAGATTGTTGGCCGCGTCGGCATACACATGACCCTTGAAATCCGTTTGACGGTAACCCTGTTCCCAGATCATGCCCTGCAAGGCTTTCAGTGAGGTGATCTTGCGGTCTTCATCGATCCAGCGCACCAGTTGGGCAACGGTCTCGGTGTCGCTCAGGGGGCGGCCGGCGTCTTTTCCCACGTCGGCGAGTAATTGTGCCACGTCGGCTTCGTGCCGGTGCGCCTGCACGAAATCCGCCATGCGCTCACGCGCATAGGGAAAGAGCACGTCCTTGACGAAGGACAGGGACGAGGTAGTGCCTTCGATGTCGGTGACGATGACGTTGATCATGCGGGCTCGGTGGAAGCGTATTGATGCATCGCCGTTGATAAATTTTTCGTTTTGGCAGCCTTGGTAGGGTGGGCATCGCCCACCGGCGGAAGCCCATCCACGCCCTGGGTGGTGGGCGATGCCCACCCTACGTACGATAAGGTTTGTGCCAAGCGCGTTACCAGCAACAAGCCTAGGGGATAACGTCAGCACAGACAAGTGCCTGACATCTGTGGCGCGTGCGCCTTTTCAAAAACCAATATCGCTGTCGTCCAGATTGACCGCCACCGGCTGCCGGCTGAAGGGACAGGTAAACCCCAGGCCGGTGGCAACCAGGCGCATGCCGTCCTTGTTTTTATTGCCGTGGCCGTATTTCGGATCGCCGACCACGGGACAGCCCAGGGCGTGGAGGTGACGGCGTATCTGATGCAGGCGGCCGGTGAGCAGGTGGATTTCCACCGTGGCGGTGTCCGTTACGGTATCGTAAGCGGTGACATTGTATTCCGTTACCGCCGCCTTGCCATCCAGGGGCAGGTCGATGCGGCCCTGGGTCCCGTGATGTTTCGCCAGATCGCCGCGCACCTGAATGCGATAGCGTTTGGTGACCTGGTTGGCCTGAAACAGCGCCGACAGCTTGGCGGCGGCGCTGCGGGTGTGGGCAAACAGCATAATGCCGGCCGCCTCCCGGTCCAGCCGGTGTATCAGGTGCGGAGTTTTTCCCTCATCGCGCAGTTTTTTTTCCACCTGGCGCAACAACGAGCAGTGGTCGCCGAAGGCGGTGCCCTGGGCCAATAATCCGCTGGGTTTGAACCACAGGCTGTAGTGGGTGTTGCTCAACAGGCAGCGCCCCGGGGGTGCAGTGAGGGCGAGCAGTTGTTTATCGTAGTGCAACTCCACCCGGTCACCTTCCTGCAGCAGAGTGTCTGCGCGGCGCACACGGCGGGTGCCCTGACGTACCAACCAGGCCGCACCTTTGTTCATGGCGTCCTTAACGGCGGCCTTGGACAGCCCGGCGTGGTGCGCCAGAAAATCCACGGCCACTTTCGGATCGGTGGCGCACACCGCCTGCTTGAGGGTAAAGCGTGGGCGTTCGTCAGTCATGGTCGATACTCGGGTAGGGCATAGGTGATTCCATCGGTGCCGTGCAGCAT
>JAYUFH010000248.1:0-1750 GCA_043738765.1 Pseudomonadota bacterium
GTGAAGGCGGTGATCGGCGCCATCAAGGTTCCCCAGCCGGGAATCAGATTTAAAATCGCCAGCGCATAAATCAGCAGCAGGGTCACCAGCGTGGCCACCACATACGGCATGTACGAGCGCCAGCGTTCCGGTGAGCGCAACAACAGCAGCAACACGCTCATCACGAACAAGGTCACGGCGAGTGAAGTGGAACTGCGTGACAACAACAGGCACGTTCCTGCGATCACGCCGCCGGTCAACGCGGACACAAGCTTGACATCATGCGTCAGCCACGCATGAAACCAGAAAATCAGAGTTATGGACGATAGAGCCCCCAGGCCGTTCTTGTGATTCGCCAGTCCACGCCATGCACCCGCCAGCTCCGCGGAAGTTTCATGGTGAATCGCCAGTTCCGGAAAAATAAGACCAAACACAATCGACCCCAGCAACATCAGGGTGAGAATTGGGCGTACCACGTTCTGGTAGCGCCGGGCATGCCAACCCATTAATACAAAGGCAATGCACACCAGCGTAATAGTGGCCAGCCGCACCAGACGACGCACACTGAGTGATGGATCAATCGACCATGCGGCGCTGGCCATCGCGAGCACCACGAACAACAGGAAAAACGGATTCACGGTGCGCGCCAGCAGCCAGGCCAACCCGCCGCGCCACAGCACCAGCATTGCGCTCACCATCAACAGCCCCGCCCACAGTGTGCGGCTGATGGCTCCGCCTGAGGTCGGAGCGTCGGTGGCCGCAGTTAGGCTTTGGTAATCGAAACCTTCCGGGACAATCATCAAGACGATCAGCACCCAGACCATCGCCGCCAAAAAGAACGAATGCTGGTCGTCGGGTCGCCACGCCGCGTCGGAATTGCCCACGGGGTTTGGTGTTGTCACATGCATACGTGTCGCTTCTATACAGAGTGGGCGTCCGCCGAGACACAAATGTCACGAGCTGGCGCAAATTTTAAAAATGGCTGATCACGGCACCCAGAATCTGTGACCGGGTGGCCGTCAGACGCCGAAGCATGTCCTGCATGTCCTTGGATGCGGTATGCCGCGCGCGACTCATCGCCAACACCCGACCGACCAGACTTGCGATCACCAATCCATCGGAAAATTGCGAGACCGGAGCGGTGTCGATCACGATGAACTCGAAGTTGTCGCGCCAGTCTTCAATCAGCGAAGCGAAGTAACGGCTGGACAGCAACTCGAGCGGATTGCCGGGGACCATGCCCGCTGTCAACACTGACATCGGTGCCAGACCCTGCATGGTGTGCAATTGCGGCGCGACCCCATATTTAAGCGCATGCGACAGACCCAGCCGGTTTTCCGTGCCGAACAGCAAATGCTGTTGGGGACGACGTAAATCGGCATCGACCAACAACGTCGGGCGACCAATCTGCGCGAAGGAAATCGCCAACTCAGCGGCGAGCAATGAGCGTCCTTCACCCGCGCACGGGCTTAATATTGCAATGGCGTCGGCACGCTCATTGGGGTCACGTCGTAACAGCAGCTCGGTGCGCAACGCGCGGATTTTCTCGCAGCGTGGATCGTAGGGATCATGCGCGATCAGCAGCCGCTCATCGGGCTCCACCACGTATTCCAGCGGTGTGATTTCACTTTTGGGTTTCGGTGCGGGTGCGGGCTCATCGCTTTCCTGCTCGGCGTGCGGCTTCCGACGAAACAGCGGGCTTGCGATTTTAATGCTCATGCAGCAGTCCTCAGAGGTAATGCACCAAATTCCACCAGCACCGGAATACCAT
>JAYUFH010000249.1:0-1748 GCA_043738765.1 Pseudomonadota bacterium
GAGGTTGCTGAGGAGGTAACGCGCGGTATTGCGGATGCGCCGGTAAGAATCGCTCATGCGCGTGAGGATTTCGTCGGAGATACTCATCTCGTTGCGATAATCCGTGGCGGCCACCCACAGGCGCAGGATGTCGGCGCCCAGGGTGTTGATGACCTTCTGCGGCAATATCGTGTTGCCCAGGGACTTGGACATCTTCTTGCCCTTGGCGTCCACGGTGAAGCCGTGGGTCAGCGCCATCTTGTAAGGCGCATGACCGCGGGTAGCCACCGACGTCAGCAGTGATGATTGGAACCAGCCGCGATGTTGATCCGAACCCTCCAGATATAAATCCGCCGGCGTCTGCAATTCCGGGCGTTTATCCAGGACGCAGGCATGGGTCACGCCGGAGTCGAACCACACGTCCAGGGTATCGCTCACCTTGTCATAGTGGGCGGCGTCAGCGCCCAGCAGTTCCTGCGCGTCGAGTTCGAACCAGGCATCGATACCTTTTCGTTCCACCCGCTGCGCGACCTTTTCGATGATCGCCTGGGTGTCGGGATGCAGCGTGCCGTCCTTTTTGTGTGCGAACAGGGTCATGGGCACGCCCCAGGTGCGCTGGCGCGAGACGCACCAGTCGGGACGACCTTCGATCATGCCTTGGATGCGCGCCTGACCCCAGTCGGGCACCCAGGCGATCTTTTTGATTTCAGCGAGGGCCGCCGCGCGCAGGCCCGCGCGCTCCATGCCGATGAACCACTGGGGTGTCGCGCGGAAAATAATCGGTGTCTTGTGGCGCCAGCAATGGGGATAGCTGTGGTGCAGCGCCTGCATGTGCAACAGCGCGCCGCGCGCCTTGAGGACTTCGATGACGTGGTCATTGGCCTTGAACACGTGTTCGCCGGCGAACAGCTCCGTGTCCGGCAGAAACTTGCCGTCGTCGCCCACGGGATTGTCCACCGGCAACTTGTAGTGCAAGCCCGCTACGTAATCGTCCTGGCCATGGCCCGGGGCCGTGTGCACCGCGCCCGTACCGGACTCGGTGGTGACGTGGTGGCCGAGAATGATCGGCACCTCGCGCGCGTAAAACGGATGTTGCAGCATCACGCCTTCCAGCGCCGCACCGGCGACCGTGGCGATGATGCGATAGTCGTCCACGGCATAACGCGCCATGCTGTCCTTCACCAAGGGTTCCGCCAACAACAGGCGTTCCGGGCCATGCTCACCGTCACACTGCAGCAGCACATAGGCCACCTGCGGATTCAGCGCCACGGCTTGGTTGGCGGGCAGGGTCCAGGGCGTGGTGGTCCAGATGGGCACCACCACCGGGCCATGGCCGGCGTGCTCCGGCACATGCTGGCAGCGCGCGAGAAACGCCGCGTCGTCCAGCGCGGCGAAGCGCACGTCGATGGCCGGCGAGGTCTTGTCTTCGTACTCCACCTCCGCCTCCGCCAGGGCGGAGCCGCAATCGATGCACCAGTGCACCGGCTTGTAGCTCTTGTACAAATGATCGCGCGCGATCACCTTGCCGAGTTCGCGGATGATGTCCGCCTCGAATTGGAAATCCATGGTGAGGTAGGGATGGTCCCAGTCACCGAGCACGCCGAGGCGCTTGAAGTCCTCGCGCTGGCCGTCCACCTGCTTGGCGGCGTATTCACGACAGGCCTTGCGGAAGGTGGCGGCGTTCACTTTCTGTCCGGCCTTGCCGATTTTCTTTTCCACCATGTGTTCGATGGGCAGTCCATGGCAATCCCAACCCGGCACATAGGGCG